>CBFHBI010000251.1:0-5143 GCA_965653755.1 uncultured Blastocatellia bacterium | reverse complement strand
CCGCTGATCGCAATGCCTTCAGGCAAGCCGAGTCCGAGTTGGCTCACCAAGCGTAGGGCAATCGGCTTGACGGCTTGGGCGGACTAGCCGCCGGGAACGGTGTAGCCCTCGACGGTCGGCATCGGCCGCAGTGTGTCGAGATTCACGCCGATGACTGAAAGAATCGTGTTGATGGCTGAAATACCAGACGCGCCGCCGCGCACAGCAGCCAGCGAAGGCTCTTTGATATTCGTAATGTTCGGCGTCATCTTGGCCCAGACGGGAATTTTTGAAACCTCGGTCACCCATCGCGTGACTTCTTCACAGAGATCGGGATGCTCGCCCATTTCCGATCCCATCTTGCGTTCGGTCATGCCGTGCGGGCACGAGAAGTTCAGCTCAAACGCATCGACCCCAGTCTCCTGGACCATCCTGGTGAGTTCCTGCCAACGCTCTTTGTCGTACTCTTCCATAATCGAAGCGATCAGGATGTTCTTCGGATATTCCTTCTTCACTTGCTTGAACTCTTCGATCCAAACTTCGATGGGTCGATCGGAGATCAATTCGATGTTTTGAAAGCCGATGACTTCGTTATTTTCGCGCGAACGCAATTTGCCGTAACGCGGCACAACGTTGACGACTTTGCTCGATTCCAGACTAACAGTCTTGGCCACCGCGCCGCCCCAGCCGGCGTCGAACGCCTTTGCCAGCACGCGCGCGTTCGTTCCCGGTGGGCCAGAGCCCAGCAGGAAAGGATTCGGGAATTTCATTCCATTGACTGTGATTGAAAGATCCATGATCGCTCCTGAGACTAAGGGTTATTGAAATCGAGATGCGGGACCGTTTGGCTTAAGAAATTGTTTGACGACGCTGTACGGAACGACATTCTTGTCGAAGTAGGCGATTACGTGTGGGAAATCAAAATATACGATCAAGCCTTTCGGCGTTATTCCCCAACCTGACAACTCTTTCAGCTGGTCCTCAGAAATAATCGGCTCGTCATGCTTTGGCACTTGTTTGGGATCGGGCGCGTTCTTTTGTTCGAGCGCATACGCACGTTTGTCTATGTCAGCGACGAGGTACTTTGCAATCGCTGTGTTGTAGTCGGCGCCGGGTTGGAACAGGTCTTCAAATTTGAGTTCTTTGTTGCCGGCCAGATCGTAGGTCAAAGACAGGAAGTAATTGTTTGGGTGCGCGCCGCCGCCATCGTAATACACCGACAGCTCAACGCTGACCAGATCGTTCGTGCCTGACAGCACGTTGTAATTCGCATTGAAACTGCCTTGGCCGTCAATCGGATTGAACTCTTTGATTTCTTTTTGCAGCATCGCCATGACTCTTTGATTGAAAGCCTGCGCCGCCGCGCTGAGTGGCTCTTTGCTGACAAGTTGCGGATAAGACGCGCGAACTCCGGTCGCTCGATTCGATATCGTCTTCGGTTTAATTTCGAGTCCGTTGGTGAACGCGAGATTCTGTGGCTCAAGCGTCACGATTGACTCATGTGTCCCGTCAATCCGCGACCAGGTGCAGTCGGCATCAATTGGATCGTCGAAGTGTTTGCAAACGAACTTACCGGTCGGCTTTGCTTTGCCATCAGATTCTTTTAGCTCCAGGACTGCCTGCGCGCTGAGTTGGCCAGTGAGCTTCAAATCCTGTCCGATGCTGTCATAAGAGTAAGTCCCATTCACATTCGTGCCATTGAAATTCAAATGCATCTGAATGTGAGTGTCTCCAATCTCGCCGCGATAGTCCCTGGTTTGCGCGAGTGTATCCGAACCAGCGCACAGCAATGCTGCCCCCAAAATAGAAATGGCAAAGAAGGCGATTGAAAATTTCTTCATCTTTTAGTTCTTATGATTCGGCGTCAGCTTCAATTTCGATCAGCATTCGCGGATCAATTAATGCTCTTATCTCAACCATTGCGGTGGCCGGCATTATCTCTCGAAATACTTCGCCGTGCGCGCGCCCATATTCTTCCCAACGCGAGATGTCAGTCACATACATTCGTGTGCGGACAACATGTTTCATTTCGGCGCCGAGCCGCTGCAACGCCCGCTCGATATTGCGCAGACACTGCCTGGTTTGTTCGTACGCGTCACCGACGCCAACGATCTCTCCATTTTCATCCAGCGCTGTCGTGCCCGTAACGTAAATGCGATTCCCGACTTTGACCGCGCGTGAATAGCCAACAATCGATTCCCATTTTGCGCCGGAAGAAATGCGTTCGCGTGGCGTCATGTGTTGCTTATCGGTCCAATAGGTCTCATTCGTCCTATTAGTCTCATGAGACTTATGGGACCTATGTGACTGATGGGACCGATGTTTATTCCGCTACCAGTTGCATGTAACTTTCAGGCCGGCGATCGCGGAAGAACTGCCAGGTGTTGCGTACTTCGCGAATCATGTCGAGATTCAAATCGGCCACCACCAATGCGTCCTCATCGCGCGGCGCTTGCGCGATTATCTGTCCCCGCGGATCGCAAAAATAGCTCTGACCGTAGAATTCGCCGATGTCCCAAGGCAGTTCATGGCCGACGCGGTTGATCGCGCCGACGAAATAGCCATTCGCGACGGCGTGCGCAGGTTGCTCCAATTTCCAAAGATATTCGGACAAGCCGGCAACCGTTGCTGACGGATTGAAGACGATCTCAGCGCCGTTCAATCCCAGCGCCCGCGCGCCTTCAGGAAAATGCCGGTCATAGCAGATGTAAACGCCGATGCGCGCGTACGCGGTGTCGAAAGCGGGGAAGCCGAGATTGCCCGGCTTGAAATAGAACTTTTCCCAGAAGCCGGGATTGACGTGCGGAATGTGATGCTTGCGATATTTGCCGAGATACTTTCCGTCAGCATCGATCACTGCCGCGGTGTTGTAGTAAATGCCGGTAATCTCTTCTTCGTATATCGGCACTACAATCACCATGTTGTGTTTCTTCGCCACTTCCTGCATCAGCTTGGTCGTCGGGCCGTCGGGGATTTTCTCGACCGCTTCATACCAACGGACCTTCTGCTCGGCGCAAAAGTATGGCGTGGTGAAGACCTCCTGCATGCACAGAATCTGCACGCCTTGCTTCGCCGCATCTTCAATCATCCCGACGTGCTTTTCGACATTCAGCCGGATGATTTCATCGATCGGCGCATCAGTCGGCGCCGCGTTCTTCGCTTGAATCAATCCGCATTTAACTGTTCGTGACATGGGAACTCCGGTTTCAAGTTTCAGGTTTAAGGTTTCAAGTTGTTTCGGTCGCGACGACATTTCCGGGTGGCGCTGCGACGTTCAGAACATAATACGTGATTGCTGAAGCGCCAAACCCGACGAACCACGCGTAATCGTACAATGGTTTGAACGCGGGAATGAAGACCCCAATCCACGCCAGCGCACAACCGACCAACGTGGCCATTACCGCGCGCCAATTCCAACCACGACCGGCAGTCGAGCGCAAGCCCAGGGCTAACAAACCAAAAACGATGAGGACCGACGCTACACCAGTCATCAGATAACGCGCGAAAGAAAACGGTACGCCGCCGGTTGTTCGCTCGTAAGCGATGAGAAACGTCGCGCCCAACGCGACAAACAAAACGACTACTGCGATGCGCGCCACCCGGTTACTCAACCTCTCGTACGCGTAATCGCCGGTGCGCCTATATAGATCGCCTAAAGCCAGACGCTTCCTGCGCACAATCCAATAGTCAATGATCAGCACGCCGGCGATTGACGCCAGCCCGCCTGAATAACCACCGAGCCAGGTAAAGATGTAGCCGGTAGGATCGGCAAGCAACCGCCATGGCTGCATGAGAATGCCGATGATTCCCGTAATCAATCCGCCCGTGCGAAATGAAATCCAGCGCGGAAATGCGTTGGCGAAGTCGTTCGCCGGAGACACGACATTCGCGGCGATGTTAACTGCCAGCGTGGCAACGACGACGGTGAACATTGAAATTGCCACCACTACAACTTGCTGAAACTGACCGACGAGTTTCATCGGGTCCCAAAGCTCGTCCGCTTTCATATGTGGATAGATGACAACTGCCGCCGACGTAATTATCACGCCCATCGCGGCGAACACGGTCATCGTCGTCGGCAGCGCCGCGACTTGTCCGATCGCCTGCTCACGCTGACTGCGGCCGAAGCGCGTGAAGTCCGGCATGTTCAGACTCAGCGTTGCCCAGAATCCGATCATCGCCGTGAGCGAGGGAATGAAGATACCCCAGACCTCGCCGATCGTATGAAACTTGCTCTGCTGCGCCAGCAGATAGCCGAGTCCGTGCGCTTTCCAAATGGCCCACGTCAACAAGAGTGCGGTCATGACGAGCACGAATGGCGCCGCCCAGTTCTCGACGTGCCGCAGCAGATCCATGCCGCGATAGATGATGAAGATATTGAGTCCCCAGAAGATCAGAAACGAAAACCATTGCGTGCCCATGTGGTCAAGATATGGCCCGCCCAGCAGACCATTCCATCTCGGAATGATCGCGGCGAACAAAGTGTTCAGCGCTTCGCCGCCGATCCACGCCTGAATCCCAAACCAACCGCAGGCGACAATCGCGCGCATCAGCGCCGGCAGATTCGAGCCGTAAGTTCCGTACGAGGCACGCGCAAAAACCGGGAAGGGAATTCCGTACTTCGTTCCCGGGTGCGAGTTCAGCAGAATCGGTATTAAAACGATCGAGTTGCCGAGCAGGATCGTAATCAGCGCCTGCCACCAATTCATGCCTGCGCTGATCAATCCCGACGAAAGCATGTACGTCGGAATGCAGTGCGCCATGCTGATCCAAAGCGCGGCATAGTTGTACGTGGTCCAATTGCGTTCCGAGACTTTGACCGGCGCCAGATCGCGATTGAACAGCGGGCTGTCGCTGATCTCGTCGAACGCGTCGGGCTTCAGTTCGACGCGGCCGTCAGCGTGCTGAATTGTTTCGGATGCGGTCACGGTTGATTCAGTTCAATTCAAAAGTGACCTTTACTCGTGCCACGATTGAAATCATGCCTGGCGCAATTGAGCCTGGGTTGTCAGAGATCGCTTTCGGATTGAAATCGCTGATACTGGTAGCGTTGGAAGCGTAGTTCGACTGGGTGTTCGATGAATCTTCGTCCTCGTAGGCCGATGAAACGCTCAAGCCCACTTCAGTGATTGAGATAGCTTTGCCGATGCGCTGCCCGACTTCG
>CBFHBI010000250.1:0-5143 GCA_965653755.1 uncultured Blastocatellia bacterium | reverse complement strand
CTCATCGTGATTGCTCCAGATGCGTCCGGCGTCGGCAGATCGATTGAACCACCTGAGCCCTGGGCTTCCTGAATCAGAAAATAATGGCCCGGCGCGATCGTGCAGGGCGCGCTGGCACAAAGATTGGTGACTTGCCAGCTTGAGCCGGTTGCCGGGGCATATTGAATCGACCAATTCGAGACATCGACCGCGCTCGCGGTGGGATTGAATAATTCGATGAAATCATTCTTGAGGGTTGCCCCGCTGTTGCCGCCACCGCCGTAAGCCTGGCTAATGACGATGCTCGGCGATGCGGCCACGATCTTCTTGCGTGTCGCGGCAACTTTGAAAGCAAGAGTGCCGCATACACTTGTGGCGAGCAGCGCCAGCAGCAGTCTTCGAAAACGCCGACGGGATCTCACTTGCTCAAGCATAACCGACTTTCAATTGTGGTGGCACTTGATGTTAGTGATGGTTGCGAATTGTTCGTTGCAAATTTTGCGCATGGCGCGGACTACAACAGGAGAAATTCCATGCGAATCCATTGTCGAGGAGGATGAGGCGCAAGATCAGGACGACCGTGCTAAGGGAGATTCATTTATTGTGTGAGTAACAAATCGTTGATGCGTTCGTGGCCTTCGTCATCGATCGAGATCGAGCGAAAGTTCAGCTCGGCGCCATCGAGGAACATTTCTACGAGCGAGGCCTCGGCGAGTTGTCCCTGGATCAAAGCTTCCGAGAGCGGATCTTCGACGTGCTTTTGCAGCGCGCGGCGCAACGGGCGCGCGCCGTATGAGCGATCGGCGCAGGTCTTGTTGACGATCCAACGTTTCGCGTCGTCGGCGAGCCGGACGATGAAACCGTGGTTTGACATGGTCGCATTGATTTGATCGATCTGAAGCTGCAGCACGTCGATCAGTTCTTCATCACCCAACTCGTCAAACACAATGATCTCGTCGAGCCGATTGATAAATTCGGGGTTGAATGTTTGGCGCACGGCGTTCATGACCATCTCTTCCATCTTTGTGCGCGAGACATCCGACGAACCCTGGAAGCCCATCGTGCCGCGCCGCTGAATGAAGCGGGCGCCGATGTTCGAGGTCATGATGATGATCGTGTTTTTGAAATCGACGGTGTTGCCGAGGCCGTCGGTCAGGATGCCGTCTTCGAAAACTTGCAGCAGAATGTTGAAAAGATCGGGATGCGCCTTTTCAATCTCATCGAAGAGCAGGACCGAATAAGGTGAACGCTTCACGCGCTCAGTCAACTGCCCGCCTTCTTCATGGCCGACGTATCCCGGCGGCGAACCGATGAGTTTTGAGACGGCGTGCTTCTCCATGAACTCGGACATGTCGAAGCGAATCATCGAGCGCTGGCTGCCAAAGAGAAATTCCGCGAGGCAACGCGCGACTTCAGTCTTTCCGACACCGGTTGGCCCAAGGAAAAGGAACGAGCCGACCGGACGATGCGGGTTCTTCAAACCAGCGCGGGAGCGGCGAATGGCGCGCGCCAGCGCAGAGATGGCCGGACGTTGCGAGATCACGCGCTTGTGCAATTCCGCTTCGATCCGCAGGAGCTTCTTCGACTCTTCTTCTTTCAACGAAACGATCGGAATGCCGGTCCAACGCGCGATCACTTCTTCGATGTCTGTGCGACTGACTTCACCGACGACAATTTGATCTTCGTCATCGGTAATCGGCGCTTGCGCGCGGCCATAGGTGGCGCGTTCCCATTCGCTCAGCGACGCCGTCAGCGCGTCGAGATTTCCCTGCTCGGCGCGCACGCGCAACTTCACGCGGGCGCCGGCTTCGTCGATTACATCGATCGCTTTGTCCGGCAGGAATCGATCGGGAATGTAGCGCGTTGACTGGCGCACCGCGGCTTCCAAAGCTTCGTCGGTGTAATGCACTTGATGAAAACTTTCGTAGCGTTCGCGCACGCCGCCGAGAATGCTGATTGCTTCGTCTTCCGTAGGTGGCGGAACTTTGACGGCCTGAAAACGTCGTTCGAGCGAACGATCTTTTTCGATCGATTTGCGAAATTCCGCCGGAGTCGTCGCGCCGATGCATTGAATCTCGCCGCGCGACAATGCCGGCTTGAGAATGTTCGCCGCATCGAGCGAACCCTCAGCGGACCCTGCACCGACGAGTGTGTGCAACTCGTCGATGAAAACGATGTACTGCGGATTGTCGATCAACTCGCGCATGATTTGCTTCAAGCGCTCTTCGAATTGTCCGCGATATTTGGTGCCGGCCACGATCAAACTGATGTCGAGCGACAGGATGCGTTTGTGTTCGAGGAACGAAGGAACTTCGCCGGCGACAATTCGTTGAGCCAGACCTTCGACAATCGCAGTCTTGCCGACACCGGGCTCGCCGATGAGCACCGGATTGTTTTTGGTGCGGCGGCAAAGGATTTGAATCACGCGCTCGATCTCGCCGTCGCGTCCAATCAAAGGATCGAGACGATCGTTGTGCGCGTCTTCGGTCAAGTCGCGCGAGAACTCGAGCAGGTGCGGAATATCTTTGCGGTGACGCGCGTCCGCGCCGCTCTGTCGGGCAATCTCATCGCGCACGGCTGCGAGCCGCAAGCCGCGCTCAAACAGAATCTGCGCGGCCATCGAACGTTCCTCGCGCAGCAATCCGAGCAGCAAATGCTCTGTGCCGATGTGGCGATGCTGCAATCGATCAGATTCTTCGTGCGAGTAATGCAGGACGCGCTTGGTTTCGGGAGCCAGCGGCAACTCGACGGAAGTTGGAATGCGCTCGCGCAGCAGCGTCCGGCTTTCGATTTCGCGACGAATGGCCTCGATGGTGATTTGCGCGCGTGGAAAAAATCGGCCGGTGAGGGTTTTGTCTTCGCGCATCAATCCGAGCAGCAGATGCTCAGGCTCAATCGCCGGGGCGCCAAACTGTGAGGCCTCATAACGAGCAAAGAAAATTACCCGGCGAGCTTTTTCAGTATAGCGTTCGAACATAAATTATTATGATCGCAGTCCGAAATAAAATGCGAGGTTCGGAATTCCCGAGTCGCCGCAGGCATTATAGCTTACGGCGCAAGCGCCGACGAAATATTATTAAGGAGCGCCGACATCCCCGTTCCCGACGAGTCGGGATTCGCGGGCATCATGCCGACATTAACCGGCAAGGATACCGGTGGACCGCACGCAAAGATGCGCGGCAAACTAACGGTTTGGGTTACAACTTCAGAATGAAGCGCTGATCCACGCGGGCGTTTGGGTGGTCCATCCTCGTGGGCACAAAGCCGAAGCGCGTGTATAAATGAATCGCCCGCTCCAGGACGCTGATCGTCTCCAAGACAACGCTCCGGAATCCGAGTCGCTGCGCGTGGGCGACCGCCCGGTCCAAAACCTCGCGTCCCAAGCCTATGCCGCGAATCTCGGGTAAAAAATACATCTTGCGCAACTCGCAGGTAATATCGTTTAATGGAAACAGGCCATAGGTGCCTAGAATTCTCCCGCTCTTGTCCTTTATCACCTCGAATACACCGCCTGATTGAAAATACATCCCTTCGATATCAGTCAGATCCGCGTCCTTGGATTCCAGGTCGAACGGCAAGCGAAATTCGGCCAGAACGCTGGAAACTAACTTGATCACATCCGCGCAATCGTCATTCGTCGCCTCACGGATAACTATGTCCTACCGATTCATGTTGGCGAATTATAGCGGATGCGAGGTCCGATGTACGTTGGCGCAGGTTTCTTGTCAGGCAAATCAAATTTGACGGGTCCATCTTTTCACTCTGACCGATTGAATCATCCGCTGATGTTGTCGCCGCAACGCCTTTTCCGAGTTATTTCAACACTTAGCGACTGCTGGG
The DNA here is from genome assembly GCA_965653755.1 of uncultured Blastocatellia bacterium. Classification (GTDB taxonomy): domain Bacteria; phylum Acidobacteriota; class Blastocatellia; order Pyrinomonadales; family Pyrinomonadaceae; genus UBA11740. The sequence goes on along the minus strand of CBFHBI010000250.1, from coordinate 1,324 downwards.
GGAATTGGCACACCCCTCGCAGTAGCCGCCCTGCCCGTGGACTGTCTCTACGGCTGCTCTTTTCAAAAGAGAAGGTTCGCCGAAGTTAGCGAACTCATCTGGCAGGTCGCATCCGTTCACCCGACAGAGCTGATAGCAAGACTGCTCAATCGAAAAACTCGGGCCGGTAGCTAGTCGCCGGCGGTCAACAAGGATGGAGACAATGAAGAGAAAATACGCCCCCGCAACCACAGTCATAACGACTGTCGCACTGTTGCTGTCGATGTGCGCGAGCTTGACCTTCAGTCAGCGCACGTCAGCACAGGTGGACCCGACGTTCAATAAGGTCGCCAGCGAATATCCGCTGCTGTCGAAGTACGCGACGGATCTGACGAAGCTGGCTGCTGCTGGAAAGCTTGAAGCTTCGCACGATCACGATGCCGACGTGGCCCGCGTGATTGCGAGCCTCTCGTCAACCGACAAGAACCCGGTCCTGGTCAGTGAATCTGATCTCGACCGCGATGCTATAGCCCGCGCGATCGCCGTGCGAATCGCAACCGGCGATGTGCCGAACGCTCTGCGCGACAAGCGGGTGTTTCGTCTCAGCATCGATGCGCTGGCTAAAGGCGCAAAAACAAGTGACGAATTCTCAGGGCGTGTCCAGGCTGTATTTTCTGAGGCTGCCAAAGCCAACGGCCGAGTGATCCTGTTCGTGGATCAACTCAATCAATATGCCGGCGCCCGCGCGAATGCAGTCGCTTCAGAAGCGGTTAAGGATGCCATTGAAACGAATCACTTGCGGATTATCGGTGGTGCTTCGCCGCAAGCTTATGCGTCGTACATCGCGGCCGATGAATCAGTGGCGAAGCTATTCGATTCGATTGGTATCGATCATATCGACAGTGCCAGCTCGAGCGAAGCCAAGGTTGACAAACGCCGCAGTCCAATCAATGAAGAATTTGAAGGCGAAAAAGTTTCGGCCGACATGCGTGACTTGATGAAGAGCGCCGGCTCGAACGGCCGCGTCACGGCAATCCTGCAAGTCAGCGACGTGAACAGCAAGGAAGTACGCACGCTGCTCGCGCAGAACGGCGTGCTGGTGGCTGAGACGATGGCGAAGCTAGGCACGATGAAAGTTGACCTGCCGGTTAAGGCTATCGATGCGCTGATGAAAAGTGGCTCGATGAATTACATTTCGCCAAATGTTCGCTTGGAGAGCTTCGGACATATCACCGCAACCACCGGCACTGATTTAGTTCGCTCGCAAGCGAATGGAACTACTCTCGACGGCAGCGGAATCACCATCGCCGTGATTGATTCAGGAGTTGCCACCACGCATAGCTCC
>CBFHBI010000249.1:0-5154 GCA_965653755.1 uncultured Blastocatellia bacterium | reverse complement strand
AAATACTTTCGCGACTTCGGACGCGACGCCGGGTACACCGCGGTTGACGATCGACGCATCGATTATCTCTTCGGCCCATCCGAGTCGGTCGCGCTGCGCCGAGCCGAGGTGCTGCGCGATGCGGCAGTTGGTCAGATGGATCATTGGCCCGTGCTGATTGAGGTGGCTGTAAATTGATCCGAAAGTTAAATGTGGTGAACGAAGTCGTCTTACAAACCGATCAGCTAACCAAGAAGTACCGGCAGCGCCTTGCAGTCAATCGCTTATCGCTGCAGGTCGAGCGCGGCGACGTTTTCGGCTTTCTGGGCCAGAACGGCGCGGGAAAATCGACGACGATTCGGATGATTCTCGGATTGGTGCGGCCAAGTTCAGGTCGCGTACGGGTGCTTGGCTCCGACATGTCTCGCCGCGCGCGCAGTGCTCTCAAGCGAGTGGGTGCGATCATCGAGTCGCCGGCCTTCTATGAAAATTTTTCGGGCCGGCAGAACTTGCGAATGCTCGCAGCCATGTCCGGCGGAGCTACCGCAAACCGGATTGAAGAGGTGCTGGAACTAGTTGGTTTGCGCGAACGCGCGCGGGATCCGGTGCGTGTCTATTCACATGGTATGCGTCAGCGGCTCGGCATCGCGCAGGCTCTCTTGCCCAATCCGGAATTCATCATTCTTGACGAACCAACTGACGGACTCGATCCGCAAGGATTGTCTGAAGTCAGAAATTTGATCCGGCGTTTGCGTGATGAGTTGCGACTAACGGTTCTGCTTTCGAGTCATCTGCTGCACGAGGTCGAGCAAGTCTGTAATCGTGTGGCGATCATTGATGAAGGCAAGCTGCTCTATCAGGGATCGGTCGAGGACCTGGTCGCGGAAGGTCGCCGCATCAAATTGACTACAGACCGGATCGCAGAGGCATTCGATCTACTGTCGAAAGATCCACTGCTCACAGTCACTCGAAACGGCGACGAGTCTCTCTATCTACAGATTGCTGATGACCACCTTCCGGAAGTTAACGCGCTGCTGGTCCAGTCCGGCTTCCGCGTTAGCGAGATTGCGCCGCAATGCGAATCGCTCGAACAAGTTTTTCTGCGTCTGACACGGAGTGCTCGCGGCTAACAATTGACCGTCGCTAATTCAGTGAGAGGCTGCCGGGTCATTTCAACAAATCAACGTAAATGCCCGGCTCGCTGCCCGGGATGACGATCGCACCCACGGTTTGCTGATAGAACTCGACGGGTCCCGCCGCGCCAATTATTCCGTAAACATATCCAAGTTCACGCAGGCCCCATAGCGCGGCACTCAGCAGCGCTTTGCCAACTCCAAGCCCGCGTTGGTCGGCCGCAACGCCGGTTGGTCCAAAGAAAGCTTTGCGGGTGCATTCATAGCCGGCGAATCCAATCACCCGGCGTTCCCGAGTGGCGATGAAAACCGTGACAGGTTTGTTGGCGAACCCAACCGAAATCTCATCGGCCCAGGCGACGGAAAAATTGTCTTTGATGAATTCGCGGACGCGTGTGATCTCGAACGGTTGCGCGCGGCGAATGACGATGGCCGATGACTTCAGTTCCTCGATTAAGGGCTCCGGTTGCGGAAGCTTCAGAAGATTGACAAGCAGGTCTGGCATGATCGGCAGTGTAAATCACAGCGATTTATTCTGGGTAGGATTGAAGGCGTATCTTCGAAGTCAGGCGTTGCGGGACGGTCGTGTCGAACGGCCACCCCTGTTTCAACTCTTCAACCGTTCCATTAAAAACGTCAACGTCCATGTCGTACGCCGTCCCCGGAACATTGTAGAGACAGCTCGCTCGATCGGCGGCCGTGCAATTCATCTCACTTGAAAATTGCCAAAGTGTGTACGTCTTCCAGGTGCCCGCCGGAAAGTCAGTCACCGTTTTCTTGAACCGCGCATACCACAAACGCGTGCGCGCAAACAGATCGTCGGCTCCGAAACGATCGGCGATAGCTTTCGTCACCTGATTATTCGCATAAACGAACGGATAACGTCCGGTCTTCTTTTTGATGCGCTTAATAAAGACGAGCGCCTCGTCAAAGCTCATGTGTTTTTCCGGTTCGACGCCATCAATATCGAGCGCAATCAGATCGTCGCTTGCGGGTTTCACCATTTCCAAAAAGAAGTCCGCCTGCTTAATCGGATCGCCGGGTCTTCCGAAATGATAAGCGCCCCACTTGTAGCCGCGCTTCTTCGCTTCGATCTTGCGCTCGGCGTATTTCAGATCGACCCGATCCCCAATCGTCGCGCGATGGATGATCGCGACGACGCGCTTATCGGCTGCCAACTGATCCCAATCAATCGCATTGCCCTCAAACGGATCGATAGCGATGGCGACGTTCGGGTTCTTCCAAGGTTCGTTGAATTCGGGAGATTGGGCGATAGCAGAAACACACAAAGCTATCACGACTATTATCAAGAGAGCGGGTCTCATGGCACGAGAATTATGCCTGACGTCACCGCGCAGCGGTAGCTCGACCGTGAAGAAGGGTAGGGAGCATCAGTAGCAAGTTGGATTCGTCGTCGTCCAAGCCCATTGTCGACAAGATCAGCGCATCCGGAAATTATCTGACGCGAAAGCAGGGTGCGTTAGCAAGGCCCGACGATCATTTTGTAGGATTCGGCAAATTTTGTTTGTTTGCCCTTAGCGCTTTGGCTCCGTATAAAATCATGAAGACAGTTGCAGCTACAAACATGACAATCTGAAGAAAGGCAGGCAAAACAGTGCTGCCGTACGGTTGTGACTGGACTGAGGCGACTCCTTGAGTTGAAACTTTGAAAATCATTCCTGTAAGCGTCATCATCGTCCAAATACCAAAGCAAATGGAAAGCAGGTATGAAAACCAGCTCAACTTCAGCAATCCGGTGGGCTTGTTTGCGGCATCTTTCAACACGTCTTTCATGAAAGTAATACTCAGAGCAATTACTGCTGTGCCCAGAGTGATAAGTTGGGCAGCCAAATCGTGAATTGATTTGTATCCCTCGATAATGTTGACTTCTTGCATCGTTAAGTCAGCAGAACGGATAACAGGGACAAAAGATATCCCGAACCTTAAGTACTGTCTCATGGTCGACATCGATCTCATCGCCATGACGACGGCCATTCACTTTCAGGTATTTCGCGAATCGAATTGCATCTCTTTCGGCCTGCCTAATCGTTTCTTCACCTGCTAAATCGGACTGCAACTTGGTCGCGCCGGCGTTCAAGATCGCGGTCACATCTTGAGAGGCTTCGTCAGTCAATCGGACATTCTTACCTAATTCGGACATAGTGGCATCTTTAAGTCTTTGGCGAACGTCGATCCTTTGGGACCACGAACAATCGGCTTTCAATATCCTTGGTGAGGCAAAGCCAAGAGTGGCAGCGGCAAGAAGTAACACAACGAGATCGGTTGACAAGTGAAATGATCGGCGCATGAGAATCTCCTTCTTCGACTGATGAGTGTTGGCCGGAAAAGGACGAGCAATCCGCAAGTCCCGGGGACCAGCCGGTAATTGGTTGCGAGGGTGGCGTGACGTTATTACAAGTCTGTCGGGCCGTCAACCCCGCTTTAGCCATGCTATACTCAATCGACCCGTCCAGAGAGTCGAGCTATCAAAAATAGTGGCGAACGTCCTCGAAATCATCCCCCTCGGCGGCATCGGCGAGTTCGGGATGAACTGTACTTTGCTGCGGTTTGGGGACGAGATGCTGGTGCTCGATGCGGGGATGGGGTTTCCCGAAGAGAGCGTCTATGGCGTCGATGTTTGCATTCCTGATTTTGAAATCCTCGAACAATACAAGCAGGACATTACCGCCGTCATTCTCACGCATGGGCACGAAGATCACATCGGCGCGCTGCCTTACGTGCTGAAGAAAATCAATGTGCCGGTTTACGCGTCGCACTTCACGCTCGGTTTGGCCGAGAGCAAGCTGGATGAGCATGGAATTCTCGGCGACGTTCTGTTGCATCGGGTCGAGCCGCGCGACGTGGTGACGATTGGTTCGTTCACCATTGAATTCATTCGCGCGTCGCATTCGCTCATCGATTGTTTTCATCTCGCCATCAAGACGCCGGTCGGCACAATCATCCATACCGGCGATTACAAAGTTGACGAGACGCCGGTCATCGGCGAGGCGATTGATTTAAGGACCCTCCGTCGTTACGGACAGGAAGGGGTGCTGGCCTTGTTGTCTGATTCGACCAATGCGACAGTGCCGGGGCGAACGCCTTCGGAGCGCGCGGTCATTCCCGCGTTCGAAGAAATCTTTGCCGAAGCCCAAGGGCGGATCATCGTCGCGGCTTTTGCGTCATCGATTCATCGGCTGCAAATTGTTTTCGATGTGGCGCAGCAATTCGATCGAAAGGTTTGTGTGCTGGGGCGCTCGATGCAGAAGAATGTCGAGATCGCCGAGCGGCTGGGTTATCTCGATATTCATGACGGGATGCTCGTCAATATCAATGACACAAAGTTGATGGCCGATCACGAAGTCGTATTTCTCGTCACAGGCTCGCATGCCGAACCTCGCGCCGCGCTCTATCAACTCGCGTCGCAGATGTATAAAGGCATCACGATCGAAGAAGGCGACACTGTGGTGCTTTCAGCGCGCATCATTCCCGGAAACGAGCGCGCGATCTCTAAGCTCATTGGTTTTTTATATAAGAAGGGCGCGAATATTATCGAAGAGCGACGCCGGCTGATTCACGTCAGCGGCCACGCGTCGCAGGAAGACATTCGCATCATGACCGAGGCCGTGCGGCCAAAGTTCGTCGTTCCGATTCACGGCGAGTATCGCATGCTGTTTCGCCACAAGGAGTTCGTCAAGAACCATCTCGGGATTCCCGAACAGAACATCGTCCTGATCGAAAACGGAGACGTGCTGGAACTCGACGGCGAGCGCGCGTCCATCATCGACAAACGAGAAATCAAACGCACCTTCATCGATGAAACTGGTTTCGAAGAAATTGAGTACGAGACGGTGCGCGAGCGAAAGAAGATGGCCTATGAAGGAATCGTGACGCTGGTCGTCACGATCAATCGCGCGACCGGCGAATTGGAAACTGCGCCCAGCATCGTGGCCAGCGGCGTGCGCGGCATCGACGGCACAAATGGTTACTCGGCGGCGTCGAGCAAACGATCACAGTGCTCTTCGCGGACATTCGCGGCTTC
>CBFHBI010000248.1:0-5167 GCA_965653755.1 uncultured Blastocatellia bacterium | reverse complement strand
GCCCTCGGCCGGGCTCGAAATGTGAATTTAGTTGAAGAAGAATTGCCGGCGCTGGTCGCACTGGCGGAATTGCGCAGACGGCAGAAGGATGCGAAAGCCGCGCGTCAATACTTGAATGACGTCTGGGAGCCAGCGGAGCGCGGTCCATTTCCGCTCTTTCGCGCCGACGCCGTCAACGTCCTCGCACAAATCGAACGCGACGAGGGGAACAACGATGCGGCGGTTGAGGCGGCGACGAAGGCTTATCGACTCGCGTGGTGTGATGGGCCGCCGTTTGCTTATCACTGGGGATTGGAGAAGGCGAAGCAGCATCTTCGAGAACTGGGTGCGCCGGAGCCGTTGATGCCGCCGTTTGATGAATCGAAGTTTGAGCCGATGCCGGAAGTCGAAATCAATCCGGATGATGAGTTTTATGTGGATGAGAGTGAATTGGACCGATAGAAGTCTCACGCGACGCTCGATAAAGTTTCACGCGACGATCGACGGAAGTCGAACGCGAGGATCGATAGAAGTCTCAAGGAAGGTGAGAAAACTAATACGGCGTTTACGCTCGAGATAACCGTGCGGGATTAACTTTGCCCGGTTTCAGAAGATGAGGCCGCTTCGAAGTGAAATGGCCTTTGCTTCAAGTTAGAAGCCACTCCTGAGGGCCGTGCTAAAGCCCGTCGTTAGCGCACGCGTCTTTGGCGCAAGGCCAGTTGCGCATCGCGCAAATGATTCAATTCGTTGATTCGCGTGCGCAACGTTCGCACATATTGCTCAGTCGTGGCTTTGTCATAGCCGGCAGCGCGGAACGTGTCGCGCAGTTGATTGTCGGAAAGCTGCGATAGTTGCGATCCGATCCACGCAGCATCCTGCAGCGGAACTTTATTCATGCGATTGGTGGCGTAACGTTGACGGAAGTAATAAGGCGGCCAAATCGCGCTCAGTATTCCCAGCTTCTTCGGCTTTAGATCGTAGGCGAATTTCACTTTGCCGTCTTTGGTGTTGCTGACGAAACGCGAGCGCGAAAAGTCGTTGGCGTTATTCTTTGAACGTCGGCCACCGATGCCGCCCGCGGCGCCCATCGTCGCGCCGAGATCGGTCACGGTGTAAACATCCTCGCCGGAGTCTTTCACGCGGAGCACGCGATTATTTTTCTTGAAGGTGTCCCAGTTATTGAGCAGCACCATCATTGTCTTCAACCCATTTAATTCGCGCGTGCCTTTGAACGGGTTCTTGTTCCAATCCCAATTTGCGCCGCGCTCGACGTTCTTGCGACGCGGTTCGAAGCGCGCGCCGATCACCGAATCGCCCTGCACAAATTTCTGGCCGCGCGACAAGCGCTGCATCCCATCGACGTGCACTCGATCGAAGTAATAGGACTCTTCTGCGTTGTAACCGACGGCCCACACCAGACGGCTGGAGACGGTCTCAGCCTGGGCCTCGGGCCCGAGCTTCACCCGCCACTTGACGCCGTTTGCATCCGTTACGTCGAACTTCGGCATGCCGCCTTCCGTCACTTCTTTGATGAAGTGGAAAGGTGGCGCGGGCGCTAATTCTTTTGAACCCGGCCCGTAATAGAGATCGCGCGTGCGGATGTGTCCCGGGTCGCGCCAGAGCACCGCGGCGGACTTATCGGCATGCGACCGTTTCTTCTTTTTCGATTTTGAGAGCCCCAGTGAGAACGCGGTGATGAGAACGACGCTCGTAAACAGAATCAGCCAATATTTCCGGAAATGCGATTGCACGGTAAGACTCCTGTCCGGGAAGAGAATCAGGTTGTTGTCGACTGGGGGCGCTGAGGGAATTACACGGCCCATTTTAGCAAAGGCAATTCCGTGATTTTGGGTCGGAATGAACGGCAAGAAAAGTGTTAGAGGAATGCAAGGTAGAGGTTGCGGCCCGCAGGGCCTACATCTTTATAGAAGCAGCGTTTAGCAATAGTTGTCGTGAGAACCGAACGTGAATGAAATTCACGTTCGCTTCTCACAAGGATATCGCTGCGGGGTTAGTTGTTCTATCGACATTTCGCTCCTAGCGGAGCGAATGCGCACTCCAAAAGAAGAAGGCCGCTTCTTTCGAAGCGGCCTTCTTTGAATTCGCGAATCGGAAAATCGGACTCGGGAGTTCAATTAGTTCTTTTGCGAAGACGCGGTGGCGGCGTTAGCTGCGGCTGAGCTGCTCTGCATCTTCTGCGCGTAATCCTGAACAAACGTCTTCAGGTCGCCGTGTCCCCAACGCGTGTAGAAATCGTAATTCTCCATCTCGGCGTATGCCTGGTCGTAGTTCCAATGATTGACATTGAAGCGATAAACCGCACCCATCACGCCGGTGCGATGGCGGCCGCCGGCGCAGTGCACGAACATCACGCCCGTCGACGGTTCGTTGACCAATTTCAGAAAGGCGTCGATCGATTCCTGCTTCGGATAGCTCGAGTCGCTCATCGGAATATTCACGTAGCGCATCCCGAGGGCTTCAACGGCGCGCTTTTCGTAATTCGTGGGGCTGTCCTGGAGGTCGATGACGGTCTTGACGCCCAAAGCGGCGAGATCTTTGTAGTCGCTCTCTTTCGGCTGCGCGCCGCGATAGAGGCGGTCATCCATTTTGCCGAAATTCTTGATCTTGATATTCGAAAAAGCAGGGTCAGAATGGGTCTTCGCAAACGAGGCGGCAGCGAAGGCAAACGTCAGCGCTACGACTGCGGTCAATTTGGCGTAGGTAGTCTTAATACGGAACATCTGGGGTTACTCCTTAACTAATTGTTGTCGTTTCTAACAGGCTTTGCCGGGTTGCGCAAGACTTAATTCAAGTGAGGTCGAGGGCCGTCGGTCGCCGTCTCTTGAGGGCATCTCGCTGTCAAATTGTCGGGAATCATTAGATACAAAAACGTGACAGGCGGTTGCATGGCGTTGTCATGACGGAGCGCGGGCATCTCTGCCCGCAAAGCATGTGCAGCACGCTCCAGAGCTTGGTTCGCGCCTTGCGCTCATGCGGGCAGGGATCCCCGCGCTCCATTAACGGGCTCGGTCATAATTAAGCTAATCTAAACCGCCCGAATATCGTTATTGAATTATGCCCTTTCTTGATTTACTCAAACTCGCGTTTCGCAATCTGCGCGAGGCAAAACTGCGCGCGACGCTCACCTCGATGGGCGTAATTGTTGGCGTGGCTGTCATCGTCACGATGGTCTCGTTTGGCCTGGGCCTGCAACGCAATCTGCTTTCGCGTTTCAGAGCGCTGGATCTATTCAACGAGATGTCTGTCTATGGCAAGAGCATCGCCGTCGCCGCGGGAAATCTGGATCGGCCGGGAGCTGCGTCGCGAGCCGCCGGCGCCAGGGATGTCCCGCGGCTGCCCACTCCAACACGCATTCTGGACGACGCTGCGGTAGCCGATATCTCAAAGCTGCCGGGGGTTTCATACGTCGAGCCTTACATCGGTTTCGTGGTGGAATGCCGTTCGAACGGCAAGGCCTTTGGACACTCTGTGGCCGGCGCTAGCGTGCCTAACGCATCGTCACGGTTCAAAGATTTCGCTGCCGGCACGATGATGTCATCAGCGAATGCGGACGAAGCTGTGGTTAGCGAAGAAACGACACGCATCGCGGGCTATGCGACGCCGGCGGATGCGATTGGTAAGACGCTGGAATTTCTCGCGCCGCCAAAGAACGACAAGGCTGCTGAGAATGCTGAGCCGGAAAGCTTTTTTGGCTTACCTCTCGGCGAGCAGGATCAGGAAACACAATCGAACGGCTCGGTTGTTGTCGCCCGAACGTTTCGCATCGTCGGCGTTCTGGCAGAGCCAAAACAAGACGGACGTCCGGGCCCTGCGCGTGGGTTGATGCCGACCGCGGACATTTACATTCCGTTGGCAGCAGCGCATCAGTGGGCCAACGAACATCTCGGCGAGCAGGCGCGCATCATCATGGCGCTGGCCCGAGAGAACGGGACCATCACTGAAGACCAATCACCGGGTTATTTTTCGGCGGTCGTTCGAGTCAGCGATCCAGTAGCGCTGACTGACGTGAGGAAACGGCTGACTGACATGGGACTCGGCAGCTGTTCGATCGTCGTTCTGTTGGACCAGCTTCGCACGGTGTTTCTCCTCATCAATTCAGTGCTGGGACTGTTAGGCGGCATTTCTTTGCTGGTGGCTTCATTCGGGATTGCGAACACGATGATCATGTCGATCCTCGAGCGCACGCGCGAGATCGGGATCATGAAAGCCATCGGCGCAGAGGATAGCGAGATTAAACTGATTTTCTTTTTTGAAGCCGCGGTGCTTGGCGTTGTCGGAGGCGCGATTGGCTCGGTCGCTGCCTGGATTATCGACGTGGTCGCGAATCGTCTCGCGTATCGCTTTATTCTCAAACCGCAAGGCGCCGCGTTCGTCGATTTCTTTCACCTGCCGCCGTGGCTTTGGATGGGCGCGATTCTGTTTGCGTTAGGCGTTTCGATTTTGGCTGCCCTTTATCCCGCGGCGCGCGCCGCGCGAATCGATCCGGTGCGCGCGCTCAGGCACGACTAATTATGTCGTTAGAGACTTCCCACATGAATTACAAAACCGCGCGGATGGATCTTTTTGAATGGCGTCGCAATGTGGACAAGGGAATCCCGATCGTAACTTTGCGCCGCAGCCCGAGCAATAGGTTGCGCCGGCAGTATTAGTCGCGCCGCACTTGCCACAACCTCCCGGCATGGGCGGAACGTAGCCGCCGGCTTTGCGCGCGATGTGAGCTTCAATCATCTTCCAGGCGTCTTCCGTCAACTTGTATTGCCAGTAGGCGCCGAGCGCGGGCAGGGCCAACAACAAACCTGCTGAGAGTGCCAGCGCGACGGCGGCGACGGCAGCTTTGTCGAACCATTTCTGCATGCCGATCTCGACGCGCGTGCCTCCGGTTTCAGGCGTAACTTTGATGGTGAGCGCGGCGGACAATCCCGTGATGTCGCGTAACGTGCTAGACTTGCGCGCTTGCAGCACGGCGGTGGATGAAACCTGCATCGTCTGAACTTCGAAATCTTCGTCGAACAGATCGCGCAGCTCGGTCATCAATTTAATTACGTCGGCTTGGACTCCTGGGTAGTAGCGGCTCTCCATTTGATCGTTTCTCCTCAGGGCATTTTACGCCGCACTGTGAGCGATAGTTCAATAGAAATGCGGTCAGTACCATCTGCGTAAGCAGATG
>CBFHBI010000247.1:0-5167 GCA_965653755.1 uncultured Blastocatellia bacterium | reverse complement strand
CAAGACGAAGCTCGGCGTCGCGGTCTGTGAAGATTTCTGGAATGACAAAACGTTATGCACGCAGCGGCTTTATCCAAACGATCCGGCGCAGGAGTTGATCGAGATGGGCGCGAACCTGCTCGTGTCCATCAACGCGTCGCCATTCAACAAAGGCAAGATGGGCGTGCGCTGCGAAATGGTTTCGCACCGCGCACGCATGGCCAATCTGCCAATCGTGTTTGTGAACCTGGTTGGCGGAAACGACGGCGTGATCTTCGACGGCGCCAGCATCATCTCCGATCGAACGGGCAAGATAATCCTGCAGGCGCCGCCCTTCCAAGAGTTCGTCGAAACCGTCGATCTCGATTGCGGTATTGCGGACTCGCGTTGTTTGCCCGGCGACGATATCGAGACGGTGCGCTCGGCGCTGGTGCTCGGCATTCGCGACTACGCGCGCAAGAACAATTTTCAAAAAGTCTTGTTGGGTTTATCGGGCGGCATCGACTCAGCGTTGGTGGCCGCCCTGGCGGCGGAGGCCGTCGCCCCGCAAAACGTCCTGGCGGTCACGATGCCGTCGCCCTATTCGTCGCAGGGCAGCATCGACGATTCGCTTGAATTAAGCCGCCGTCTCGGAATTGAATGTCGCGTCGCGCCAATCGGCGACGCCTTTAACCTGCTGCGTCACGAACTCGATTTGCCGGAGCCGTCGATCCAGACAAAGTCGCGCATCGAAATCGCCGTCGAGAATCTGCAATCGCGCCTGCGCGGAAATATTCTGATGACGATTTCGAATGCCGAGAATCGCCTGCTACTTTCGACCGGCAACAAATCCGAACTGGCGCTGGGCTATTGCACGCTCTACGGCGATACGAATGGCGGACTCGCCGTGATCGGCGACGTTTTGAAAACCGAAGTTTATGAAATGGCGCGGCTGTTCAATCGAGAGCGCGAGACTATTCCGCCTTCGATCATCGACAAGCCTCCCTCGGCCGAACTAGCGCCCGGACAATTGGACCAGCAGACTTTGCCACCGTACGAACGGCTCGATCCGATACTGCAGTTGTATTTCGAACAGAAGCAATCGCCGGATGAAATTATCGCGCTGGGCCATGACCCCGATCTGGTTTACGACATCCTCAATCGCGTCGAGTCGCCTGCGAACGAATTCAAACGCCGGCAGTTGCCGCCCACGCTAATCATTTCGCGCAACGCGATCGGCATCGGACGGCGACGCCCGATTGCCCACCGTTATCGACGCATTCCTGAGCCTGTGAGCGCGAACGCCTGAACGCGCGAGCACCGCTTGCGAACCATCGGATTGTGAAGCAATATGTCTCCGGCTTTCGCCCATCTTGAAGTTCCCCTGAAGGTAATAATCATGAATCACCGATCGATTGTTCTGAAATTCGCAGTCTTAACTACTGTCGCGTTGGCCTTCGCCAGCGCGCACGTGATGGCCCAACCGAAGGTCTCTCTCGACGAAGAAAACATGGCCAAGGCCATCGAAGCCGCGCCGGACATGGCCGCCAAGGCCAGGGCACTAACGGATTTCATGAAGAAGTATCCGAAGAGTGCGCTGCGTCCGATGCTCGCGCAAAAGGCCGCGGATCAAATTCGGGACATGGTTGATGCAGAACAGAAGATCGCCATGGCCCAGCAATTCAAAACGATCTTCAATCAGCCGAATGAAGAAGAAATGATTATGCCAATTCTGCTGGTCGGCTATTCGGATGCGAAGAAGCCGGACGATGCTTTCTCGGCGGGAACACCATATTTAAATCAGCATCCGGATGCGATCGCCGTGCTGGTCGAACTCATGAACATTGGCACCGAAGAGGCGAAACGCAAAAACGGAAAATTCGTCGCGCAAAGCGAGCAATATGGAATGCACGCGATTGAATTGATCGAGGCCAATAAAAAACCCGCGACTATGAACGATGCGACCTGGAAAGAATACACCGACCTGCTGCCGCGGGTATATCAAACGATGGGCATCATCGCCATGGTAAAAGGCGACCGGCCCAAGACGCAGGAACGTCTCGCCAAAGCGAGTCAACTCGACGCGAAAGACCCGCTCAACTATCTCTTCCTCTCCAGTTCGCTAAACGATGATTACCAGGACGCGGCCAAGAAATATCAGGCGCTGCCTGACGGAGCGGAGAAGACCGCGCAGTTGCAGAAAGTACTGGCGCTGTTGGATCGCATGATCGATACTGACGCTCACTTTCTCGCCCTCTCTGAGGGCAACGCGCAGTTGGCAAACATCCGCGAGAAGGAGATGGGTTACCTCGAAACCAACTACAAGTACCGCCACAACGGCTCGACTGACGGCATGCAGCAACTGATCGATAAATACAAAGCGCCGGCAAAACCGAAAGATCCATTCACGTTGCCGTAAATATTTGGAGTGCGCCGGCAACGACGGCGCTTTGGATCAAATCGCCAGACTTGAGTCAGCTGATATCCAAAGCGCCGTCGCCGCTTCGCTTTGCCGCCGCACTCCAAATCAAAACCTGTGCTAATCTGATCGCGATGCAGCGCAGCACGACCCGCGATCTGGTCCGCGAATTCCTCAGCTACCTTCAAGTCGAGAAGGGACTCTCCTCAAATACGCTGCAAAGCTATGCGCGGGACATCGCGAAGCTGCAGCAGTGGGCCGCGCAAAATCGAAAACAGATTGAAAGGCTGCAACGCAAAGACCTGCGTGAGTGGATTGCCGGGATGTCGCGCGGCGGCCTGGCGCCTTCGTCGATTTCGCGGGCGGTGAGCGCGGCGCGGGGCTTCTTTCGTTTCCTGATGCTCGATAATCATATTGACCAGCATCCGGCGGAAGATCTCAAGACACCACAGAGACATTCGCCTTTACCGAAATTCCTGTCCGAAGACGAGATGGAGCGTTTGCTGCTCGCTCCTGATATCACCACAGACCTCGGCGTACGCGATCGAGCGTTACTTGAATTAATGTACGCTGCCGGCCTGCGCGTGTCTGAGTTGTGCGGGCTGCGCACCGCCGATGTGGAATTGGATGCGGCGCTGATTCGTTGTCATGGCAAAGGAAGTAAAGAACGCAGAATCCCAATCGGGAAAAGTGCCGTCCACTGGCTGCAAAGATATCTCGCCATCCGCAAACAATTCGGCAGCGACGCCCGGCCCGAGATGTTCCTTCATCGGGGCGGCAAGATGACGCGGCAAACCGCCTGGGCGATCATCAAAACCCATGCGGCCGCCGCCGGGGTTCCCGATATTTCGCCGCACACCTTGCGTCACAGTTTTGGCACGCATCTGATGCAAAACGGCGCCGATTCGCGTTCGGTACAGGCATTGTTGGGCCACAGCGATATTTCGACGACCGAAATCTACACGCACATCACCGACCTGCATATGCGCAAGGCTTACGATCGATTTCATCCCCGGTCGCGATTCAGAAGCCCGCGCGTCGGCAAGGGCTAGTCTTCGAGGGTTGCCCTCCCTAACGGTCGGGCTTCTGACACTATGGAAGTCATTCGGACCTATCTTGAAATGCACTTCCCTTCAGACCTGCGTCCGGCGCGCAGTGATGATCCACTCATTCAAATCCAATTACAGCGCGATTGGTCAATCGAGTTATTTCGCTTTCTCTATCGCGAAGTCGGCAGGAATTATCATTGGATAGATCGTCTGCCATGGACAGATGACGAGATCGAATCGTATTTGGAGCAGCCTGAAATTTCCTTATGGCTGATGACTTACTCACGAGAGATCGCCGGATACTTTGAATTGAAAAAGGAGCCCGACGGCGCCACTGAGATTGCTTACTTTGGATTAATGCCGCAGTTCATCGGCCGTGGATTAGGCAAGCATTTACTGACATGCGCGGTCGAACAGGCCTGGGCGGACGGTGCGACGCGCGTCTGGCTGCACACCTGCACCGACGACGACCCGGCGGCGCTGCCGAATTATTTGAAGCGTGGATTCAAACCGTTTAAGAGTGAGAAGTATTTCGTTGAGCGAGATCGCGATCCTAGGTCCGCATCGAAGTGAGGTCCGTACCATCCGCGTGAGCGGATGGGTCAAAGCTGCGCGGTGATTTCAACGGCGTGCCGGATCCATCCCCTGACGGGGATGGTACTGACTCGGCCCTAACGGCCGCGCTGTTGACCAGCGCGATAGAAATGAATGCGGACCTCTTCCAGTGTGGCCATGCCTTCCTCGATTTCGTTATCGATCAGGGCCAGGAATTTTTCGTGCTTGTCTCGCGTGTCCACGATCTCGACGATGATTGGCAGGTCTTGCGACAAACGTTCGATCTTGAAGGTATGAAGACGGCTGTGCGCGCCAAAACCCATCATGGCGCGAATCGCCGTCGCGCCCGCCAGCCCTTCTTCGCGCGCCTTCATCACGATCCATTCATGCAAAAGCTTGCCCTCGTGTCGATCGCTTTCGCCAATGAAAATACGGAGCAGGTAACCTTCTTCCGGTAATATCATGACAGTTGCTCCCAACCAGACAGCCGCAAACTGACAGTTTGCGCTACAAGCTATCTCCAAAGCTGATACGCAACCGCGCGGCTAAGCCAAACGGCGCCGAGGCACAGCACCAGATGCGCGGCGATATTCATCAGCGCGAGGCCGCTTTCGCCATCGCGCCATAGATTTATGGTTTCGTTGCCGAACGCTGAGAAAGTGGTGAAGCCGCCGAGCACGCCGATGAAAACCAGCGTGCGCGTCTCAGCCGTGAAAACGCCGCGCGTCTCGGCAAGCTGCGACAGGAGTCCGATCGCGAAACAGCCAATCAGGTTGACGGCGAGCGTACCAAACGGAAAGTTGATGCTGCGGCTAAGATCCTGCACAAAACCGCTGACCGAATAACGCAGGACCGATCCGATGAAGCCGCCGATGCCTGCCAAAAATAATTTGCCCACGCGAATGACTCCTTGCCCAAATGTGGTAGGAGTCATCAGCCTGGCAGGCGGTTAATGGCGGACTCCATCGCCTTGTGAAGCCCTCTCCCCGTGGGAGAGGGTTTGGGTGAGGGCTAACGGTTCAGTCCGAAAAGAAATATTTTTCTCTTCTCGCTAAACCCTCACCCCGGCCCTCTCCCATGGGGAGAGGGAGGCTAACTATACAAACGCGAAATCGAACTGCTCTTGAAAGATCAACGGATCGCTGTTGATGTCGAGCGACCCAAGATAATCTTCGATCTCATTCAG
>CBFHBI010000246.1:0-5168 GCA_965653755.1 uncultured Blastocatellia bacterium | reverse complement strand
AGCTTTACTGATCTTCGCTGTTCACTTATTTGGACGGATGGAAGACTCGTTCGCGGATAACGTCTAAGAACGCATTCGCCGACACTTATGAGGCCAATCATCAAAGCGGAAGGGCTGGGGAAGAAATACTATCTCGGCGCGCGCGAAACTGTCGCGCCAACCGTGCGTGAAGCGATTAAGGTGACCTTTGCGCACCATGCCCGGTTTGCGCTGGGCTCGAAACGACAGTTGCCCGTGGTTTGGGCGCTTAGACAGATCAGTTTCGAGGTCTTTCCGGGCGAGGTGATCGGAATCATCGGCCGCAACGGCGCCGGAAAATCGACCTTACTCAGAATTCTGGCCCGAATCACGAGACCGACCGTCGGGCGGGCCGATCTATTTGGCCGCGCTGGAAGTCTGCTGGGTGTCGGGACCGGGTTTCATCCTGATCTCACGGGTCGCGAGAACATCTTTCTGAACGGCGCGATCCTCGGAATGAACCGGCACGAGATTGCTCGCAAGTTCGATGAGATCGTGGCTTTCGCTGAGGTTGAAGACTTCCTGGATACGCCCGCCAAACGTTACTCGAGCGGGATGTATCTGCGCTTAGGATTTGCGATCGCCGCGCACCTGGAACCACAGATACTCTTACTCGACGAAGTGCTCACGATCGCTGACGCCGGCTTTCAAAGAAAGTGTCTGCAAAAAATTAGGGACGCCAGCAGCGCCGGTACAACGGTCCTGTTCGTGAGCCACAAATTGACTTCGATCGAACAACTCTGTGACCGGGTGTTTCATGTTCAGGCGGGCCACATTCACGACGAGGGAAAGCCGCCAGAAGTCGTCTCAGGTTATTTGAAGGCAATCGCGCTGGAAGAAAACCGGGACTCTTCGCGACCTACGCATGCCTAGAATCAGTGTCATCATTCCCACCCACGATCGTCCGCGACTGCTCGAGCGCGCGGTAGCAAGCGCGTGGGCGGCCGGCAGTGACGTCGAAGTGATCGTCGTGGACGATGCCTCGATTGACGAAACTGCCGAAGTTTGTCGACAACTCGCCGGAATTCGATACCTGCGCCCTGCGCGAAATCAGGGAGTGGCCGGCGCGCGCAACATCGGCATCATGATGAGCACTGCCAAGTACATCGCTTTTCTGGACGATGACGATCTGCGGCTGCCCGGGTCGCTCGATATGCAGGCTGATCTCCTCGACCAAAATCCGGAAGCTGGTTTTACCTGTGGGGCAATGATCATGGCTGATCAGAATTACGAACCGACGGGTGAAGTCATTTGCGCAAAACATCCGGGAGGCGACGCCTTTTGGGAGTTGCTGGAACTGGATTTTCCGGTGATGCCGTTGTGCACGCTGATTCGCCGGGAATGTTTTCTGCGAGTTGGATTATTGAACCCAAAAATAAGCACGATTGACGATTGGGACATCTTCACGAGAATTGCCGAACTCTATCCCATAATCGTGTCGCCCGAACCAGTGGGGATTTATCGCCAGCCGACGCCGCATTCAGACCAGGGTTCATCTGCCAGGGCAGCTCAACTCTATCGCGTTACCCGTCACCAATTGAATTTGTTCAGGTTGCCGCGCGTCGTGGCGGCGTCCCGCGCCAGACGGGCTCAAGCTCGGACCAAAACCCTGCGACGCATTTCAGAAAATCTGCTGTGGACGGCGGCCGCGCAGCTCTTGCCTCAACTTCAATTTAGGCCGGCCTTCGCAAGTGTCTCGACTGCGCTGCGGATCGATCCGCTTAGCATCGTCAGACCTAGCGGATATGAAAAGTTGATCAAGCATCTGATTCTCAAGACTGGACTCGTCAAAAGCCGATCTCAGATGCCGAATTGAACATGCGAGAACACTAATGCCGCGGGTAACGGTCATCATTACGACGCACAATCGGCCGCGAATGTTACCGCGCGCGGTTGCCAGCGGGTTTGCTGCCGGCGAAGACGTCGAAGTTATCGTTGTCGATGATGCGTCGACGGATGAAACATCGCAGGTGTGCCAGGCGTTTGCCGGAATTAAGTATGTGCGACTCGACCGAAATAGAGGGGTAGCGGGCGCTCGCAACGTCGGGCTGATCGCGAGTGAAGGTGAGTTCGTTACGTTTCTTGATGATGACGATACCAGGCTGCCCGGCTCACTGGGAATTCAGATTGAGGCGCTCTCGGGATCGCCCGAAGCAATGTTTTGTTATGCCCAAGCCATCCCTGAAGACGAACGCGGCAAACGACACTCGCCATTTCCAGTTTCCTGCCCGCAGGGTGATATCTTTTCGGAGCTGCTGACGCGAAACTTTATTCCCTGCGGCACAGTCCTATTCAGGCGCGAATGCCTGGGACGGGTCGGCTTATTGAACGAAAGCATTGGCGGCCTCGACGATTGGGATCTCTGGCTGCGGATTGCGGAACTGTTTCCGGTGGTCAGCATTCGCGAACCGGTAGTGACTTGGCGACAGTCGACCCGCACATCGGCGCAAGGCAGTTCCGACACCGTCGAGTTGATCGCAAACGCGGCCAGGCACTTCGAAGCATGTCTAAGTCTTCCGCGCGTTGCTAGTCTCAGTCGAAGACAACGTCGACATGCATGGTTCTTATTCTCCCGCAATGTCGCAGAACACGTTGCGTGGGAAACGTTGTGCGGCGTGTCTCAAGGACTGCCGCAACGAGCCTTCGCCGGCATTCTAGCTCTGCTACAACTGCACCCAGCGGCTTTGCTACAAATCGGGCGACGCTGGATCCGCCCCTCAACTGTGAGCGCGTTGATGGCAAAACGCCTCGCCGGAGCAAATCTGGATGACGTGAAAGGAAACCTTAAAGAGATTCGATCAAATTTCCCCTGACCATGAAAATTATTCTCTGTAAGAGTCACCTCGATGGACCGATTAGCGGCGCCGATGAAACTTTGGTCACGTATGCTTCGCACTTGAAGCGCTCGGGCCAGTCGGTTTCCGTGCTTCTCATGTACTTGCATGCCGAGGAGGATCAGTATTATCAGCGTCTCCTCGAGTCTGGAGTCCGGGTTTCGTGGATTGCGTCAGACCTCGCCGGGTCTTCGATGAATGCCGGACGAAAGATCGCGATTCGAATGTTCCTGCGGTTTCCCGGATCGAAAGCTTTAATTCGACGCAAAGCGCAACCCATGTTGACGGCCCTGGCCAATCGCTATTACACCGAGTGCCGGACCTTCTTCGAAAGAGAACGGCCCGACGTCGTACACGTGATGACGCCCAACCCAGGAGCGAACGTCATGATTCGAGCGGCTTACGATGCGGGCATCCAAGTGATGTACCAGGAACTCGGCATACCCTATCACCCGCCCGAGTTTGATTACTACGACGAATTTACCTCTGTCTTGCCGTTATGTTCTGAGGTCGCCGCGCTCTCACCAAGACTATTTGCTGATTGTCGAGAGAAACTTACCTCATGCAAAGCGCTCTCAATTCTGCCAATCATGTCGCAGGGATTTGCGAACGGCAACGGCCACGCGCCGAAAAATAATGATGGCAAGGTCACTTTCGGCTTCGCAGCGCGGATTGAAAAATTGAAAGGCCCGATGGTGCTGATCGAGGCGTTGGGACTTGCCTGCCATGACGAGCCGAATATTATCGTCAACGTCGCCGGCGACGGATCGCAGCGGCAGAGGATCGCAGCCGGCGTGAAAGCACTGAATGTAGCCGGCCACTATCGATATCACGGTGTGTACACCCATCCGGAAGAGTGTCGCGCTTTTATGGAGAGTCTCGACGTGTTTGTCATGCCCTCTTTCAGTGAAGGCACTCCGAACAGGGGGATTGAAGCAATGGCCTGCGGCAAACCGGTGATCGCCTCGGCGGTGGGTGGCATACCGGACATGATTGCCGACGAAGCGGGCCTGCTCGTTACACCCGGCGATGTGCCTGAACTGGCAGCGGCGATTCTGAAGTTAGCTCGCGACCGGGAGTTGCGGCAGCAGATGGGACAGGCAGCGCGCGACCGGTACCGAAAACTTTTCTCCCCCAGTGTGGTGACGCCCTTGATGCTTGATACGTATCGTCGCGTCGTCGACCATGGACAACAACGGGACCCTGACCGAGGCAGACTCCATCCATGGGCGTCCTAAACTAATATTGTGAAGTCAGGCTCCAACGTATCGCTGCCATCTTCGTCAACGGCGCCTCATCGCACAAAACTCAGCGTGACGTGGATCGAGTGGTTGCCCGCAGCGGCGCTGGCAATGGCCACAGCCGCGGTGGTCGTCTGGCAAAACGCGCATCTCGCGGTGCTTTGGGACCTCAGCTACGTTTTGGATCATTCGTATCGTATCGCGCTCGGCGACGTTCCCTACCGCGACTTCTCGTTCGTGCATCCGCCGCTCACGTTCTTGATTCAGGCAGCGATCATAAAGCTCACCGGCCGCGTCTTCTGGCACCACGTTGCGTATTGCGCGATCGCGAGCGGACTAGGAACCATTCTGACTTGGAGCCTTATCCGGCGGACGATTCGTGAAGTGCCGCACGGTCGAATGCTCGCGCTGCTGTTAACGATTCCGCTGATCCCTCTGGGGATTTACTGCATCTTCCCGCACCCTTTCTACGATCCTGATTGCACGCTGGCAATTCTCATCAGCCTTTTACTGTTGCTGCAGGCGGACGAGCGGCCCAATTCGATGGTGTTGCCTGTACTCGCGGGCATCTCTCTGATACTTCCTTTGTGGGTCAAGCAAAACACCGGACTTGCATACCTTCTGAGTTCGATTGGATTGTTGTTTGCACTGGCTATCTGGCGAAAGGTGAAGCGAGAGCCTGTTCGTCATTACGCGATCACGATCGTCGCCGCCCTCGCGGCGACAGGAATTTCGATTCTGTTGATTCATCGCCTCGCCGGCTTGGGCAACTACTGGCATTGGACGATTCAGTTCGCCGCACAACGACGCACGCCGGCGCGTAGCGAGATGCTGGAGATTTATACCGACAAGATGAATCTGATCTGGTTTGGGTTGATTGTCGCCGGTGTCATGGTCGCCTGGTTGAATCGCAATCGCAACCGCCACCGCCTCCTGCTATTAGTCGCCGGAGGTCTGTTTGCGATTCCGTTTTTGTGGCCGGCGATTTACTTGCTGCGCAATTCGGACGCTTCGGAACGTGCGGAGAGATTAATCAACGTCTGGCCGGTGCTGCTGATCGCTGCCTTCGTATCGG
>CBFHBI010000245.1:0-5186 GCA_965653755.1 uncultured Blastocatellia bacterium | reverse complement strand
AGAGAGCGGTGGCAAGAAATAATCGGGTGTCTCCCTAGTTCCACGTGTGAAGTGCATGAGTTGAGTTGAACGCTGCCGTACTTTCCGCAGCGGTCACACCGCGTCGGCTTCGTTTCCCGAGTGCGAGGCCGGCGCGGTTTTGTGTCTGGGTCTTCCACCTTTCGAGGCAGTAGCCCGACCGTGAGGGAGGGCGCAATCGGCGCAACAGACACGCCCTCCCTGACGGTCGGGCTACTGCCCCGCTTCGATCACCGCTGAAAGCAACAAACGCTAGGGAGCTACCGAACGGTGATCGCCTTCTTGACGCTGCCCCACTCGCCTGTGAGTTTTCGATTTACCGCAATTACATCAATTGATCGTTCGCCTTCATTCAAGGTTTTAGAATTCGCGTGACCGCACCGGCGCTCGAACTTAAGAAGACAGCATTAAATTCCACTCATCGCGCGATGGGCGGCCGCATGGTCGAGTTCGGCGGCTGGGACATGCCCGTGCAATATCCGGCCGGCACCGTGGGCGAGCATCTGCGCACGCGCACGCACGCCGGTCTCTTCGACGTTTCGCACATGGGCGAGATCGACGTACGCGGGATTGATGCGATTGCTTTCGTCAACCGGCTGGTTTCAAACGATGCGAGCAAGTTGGTCGACGGCCAGGCGCAATACTCCGCGTTGACCACGCCGGAGGGAACGGTCATCGACGACTTACTGGTCTATCGATTTGGCGAAGACCACCTGTTGCTCGTCGTCAATGCCGGCACTACCGACAAAGATTGGGATTGGATCAAATCGCACCACGCGGGCGAGAATGTCGAGTTACGCAACGCGAGTTCCGAATATTGCCAGATTGCTTTGCAGGGCCCAGACGCGATTTCGATTTTGCAAACTCTGACCGACGTGGCGCTGGCCGAAATCAAGTACTACCATTTTCGTGAAGGCATCGTTGACGGCGTGCAGTCAATCGTCTCGCGCACGGGTTACACCGGAGAAGATGGTTTCGAAGTTTATGCCCCACCCGATAAGGCCGAGCAGATTTGGAATAAGATGCTCGACGCCGGAAACTTCGGATCGGACGAAGGCGTCTTGCCGTGTGGTCTCGCCGCGCGAAACACTTTGCGGCTCGAAGCGGGCATGTGCCTTTACGGGCACGAAATCGACGAACAGACCACTCTGCTCGAAGCAAACCTCGGCTGGATCACGAAACTGAATAAAGGTGAGTTCATCGGCCGAGAGGCCTTGGCAAAGCAAAAGGAAGAAGGCATCAAGCGCAAGCTGATCGGATTTGAAGTAACCGATCGGGGAATCGCGCGCGACGGCCAGGACATTTTCATCGATGGTCAACGTGCTGGCAACGTCACGTCCGGCAGTCCGGCGCCTTTTTTGAAAAAGAACATCGGCATGGGTTACGTGCCGGCCGCGTCGGCGAACGTGGGCCAGCCAATCGAAATTGACGTGCGCGGCAAAAGAGTCGCCGCCGAAATCGTGCCGTTGCCGTTTTACAAGCGGCCGAAATAAGTTTTGAATTTTGAATTTTGAATTATTAATATCTCCGCGCCGCCGTGCTTGCGGTGAATTCAAAATTAAGAATTCAAAACTCAGCACTGGAGTTTTTGTATGGCAAACGTTCCTGACAATCTTCACTACAGCAAAGACCACGAGTGGGTGCGCGTCGAAGGCGACACGGCCGTCATCGGCATCACGGATCACGCGCAGGAGCAGCTCGGCGACGTGGTGTACGTCGAACTGCCCAAGACCGGCGATGAATTCGCGGCCAACGATTCGTTTGGGTCAGTCGAATCGGTGAAAGCCGTTTCAGAAATTTTTACGCCGGTGACCGGGAAAGTTAGCGAGACGAACGACTCGCTCAACGACGAACCTGAAAAGGTCAACAAGGATCCTTACGGCGACGGCTGGATGATCAAGATGAAGATGGGCAACCCCGGCGAAGTTGACAGCATGCTGACCGCTGCCGAGTACGAAGATTTCACCAAAGCCGAAGAGTAAAAACAATTGCGCTACATTCCCAACTCGCCGGAAGAGCGCGCTGAGATGCTCGAGCAAATCGGCGTCGCCTCAACTGAAAAACTTTTCGAATCGATTCCTGAGAATTTACGTCTGTCCAGGCCTCTGAAGGTGCCCGCGGCGATGTCGGAACTCGAATTGCTCAAGCGATTCGACGAGTTGGGCGCTCGGAATCAAGCCGCCCAGCGCATCAGTTTTCTCGGCGGCGGCGCGTATTCGCATTACACTCCGACCATCGTCGATCATCTGATTTCGCGATCGGAATTCTTCACCGCTTACACGCCCTATCAACCTGAAATTTCGCAGGGCACGTTGCAGGCGATCTTCGAATTTCAGACGCTGGTGTGCCAGTTAACCGGCATGGACATCGCCAACGCGTCGATGTACGACGGTTCAACCGCGATGGCCGAAGCGGTGCTGAT
Source organism: uncultured Blastocatellia bacterium (assembly GCA_965653755.1). Classification (GTDB taxonomy): domain Bacteria; phylum Acidobacteriota; class Blastocatellia; order Pyrinomonadales; family Pyrinomonadaceae; genus UBA11740. Next base: position 2,746 of record CBFHBI010000245.1, on the reverse strand, counting down.
GGCTGAGCGCGTGACGCGACGCCGGAAGGTCATCGTCTCGTCCGCGGTTCATCCGCAATATCTCGAAGTTGCGCACACATACGTGCAGCATGCCGGCATCGATTTGCAGACTGCTGATTTCGATCCGGCTTCCGGCCAGACGCCGGCGACAGCGTTCGACTCGATCGACGACCAGACCGCGGCGATCGTGATTCAATCGCCGAACTTTTTCGGCTGTATCGAAGACATCGCGGCGCTCCGAGACAAAGCCCACGCGGCCGGCGCTCTTTTGGTTGTGACGGTGACCGAAGCGATGTCGTTCGGTCTGTTAAAGTCGCCCGGCGCCTGCGGTGCTGACATCGTCGTCGCTGAAGGCCAATCGTTCGGCGTGCCGTTGTCTTACGGTGGTCCATACGTCGGCTTGTTTGCGACGCGAGATAAATACGCGCGGCAAATCCCCGGACGCTTGGTCGGCGAAGCCTACGACAAGCAGGGCCGCCGCGGATTTGTGCTGACGCTCGCCACGCGCGAGCAACACATTCGCCGCGAAAAAGCGACGTCGAACATTTGCACCAACGAAGGCTTGATCGCGCTCTGCGCCACGATTTATCTCGAAACGATGGGCCGCCGCGGCATTCAGGAAGTCGCGCAGCAATGCGCGCAAAAAGCGCATTACGCCGCGCGGGAAGTCACAAAGATCGAAGGCTTTTCGCTTCTCCACTCTGGGCCGTTCTTCAACGAATTCGTGGTGCGAGCGCCAGCTGAAGTTGTGCCGCTGCTCGATAAGCTGGCACAGCAAAAAGGAATCGACGGCGGCATTGCGCTTTCACGTTTCGATTCGAAGCGGCCGAACGATTTATTAGTGTGCGTGACTGAGACGAACACGCGCGCACAGATCGATGCCCTGGTCGCGGGATTGCGATCCCTCGCACCAAACGTTTAGAGGCGGCCGTCGCCCGCCTTCTTTGCCGATGTCCGGCGGGCAACGCTCGCCGCTAAACGATGAATTCAAACATAACCAAAGTCACCACGCACATAAGTCCCAACGAACGGCTAATCTTCGAACGCTCGCAAGCCGGCCGCATGGGCTACAGCCTGCCGCAGCTCGACGTCGATGAAACTTCCCTCGACGAAATAATCCCAAACAATTTGCAGCGCGATGATGATCTCGCAGGGATGCCGGAAGTCACAGAAGTCGATGTGGTGCGTCATTTCACACGCATATCGACGTGGAATTACTCGATCGATCAAGGGATGTATCCGCTCGGTTCCTGCACGATGAAGTACAACTCGCGCCTCAATGAGAAGGTGGCGCGCATCGCCAGCTTTGCGAACCTTCATCCTTTAGCCTCGGAGGCAGAATCGCAAGGCGCGCTGCAAGTGGTCCACGAACTGCAGCAGCATCTTGCGGAAATCACCGGCCTGCCGGGAATCTCTCTGCAACCGGCGGCGGGCGCACACGGTGAGATGACCGGCATCATGATCATTCGCGCCTTCATCGATGCGCGCGACGGCAAGGAAGCGTCGGCCAAACGGCGCACAATGTTGATTCCCGACTCTGCGCACGGAACCAATCCGGCGTCGGCGCATCTTTCAGGCTTTACTGTGAAGACGATTCGCTCGACCGCGGAAGGCTTGACGGATCTCGATCACCTCAGAGAGTTGTGCGCTCATGGCGACGTGGCGGGATTGATGTTGACTAACCCGAACACGCTGGGTCTCTTCGAAAAAAATATTCAGGAGATTTGCCGCATCGTCCACGACGCGGGCGGATTGGTTTACATGGACGGCGCTAACATGAACGCGCTGGTCGGGATCGCGCGGCCCGGTGACATGGGCGTTGACGTGATTCACCTGAACCTGCATAAAACTTTCTCGACACCGCACGGTGGTGGTGGCCCAGGCTCTGGACCATGCTGCTGTTCCAAAGAACTGGAACCGTTTCTGCCAGTCCCCCGCGTGGTGATTAGCAACGGAGGCTCTACAAATTCCAGGTCTCAAATTCCAAATTACAAATTGGATTATGACCATCCGCAATCAATCGGCCGCGTGAAAGCCTTCCTCGGCAACTACGGCATGATGTTGCGAGCGCTGGCTTACATCCTGACGCACGGTTACGACGGATTGTTGGAAGCGACCCAAGCGGCCGTTTTGAATGCGCGCTACATTGCGCACGGACTGATGTCGGATTACGAGAAACCATTTACCGGCGATCCTATGCACGAAGTCGTCTTCACCGACAAACGCCAATCGCGCAAAGGCGTGCACACGCTGGACATCGCCAAGCGTCTGATCGATTACGGCTTTCACCCGATGACGATTTATTTCCCGCTGATCGTTTCCGGCGCCATGCTGATTGAGCCGACAGAGTCGGTTGGCCAGCAGGAACTCGATCAATTCATCGACGCGATGCGTTCGATTGCCCAAGAGGCTGTTGACGATCCGGAATTGGTCCTGAATGCACCACACTCAACGCGCATCGGCCGCTTGGACGAAGCGGCGGCCGCCAGAAAACCTGTGCTCAGATGGAAGCCGAAAGAGCTTGCAGCAACAACTTAGCTATGGCAAGTGCCCTTGACCTCTTAACTTTCCAATTGGTTTTTGCCCAAGGCACTTGCTGGTCTGTTCGTCGGCTTCGTGGTCAGGGTGCTTGAACATTACGCTTGGATTCGAAGCATTGGGTGTAACCTAACGGACAAACAAAAACATGGATTCGGAATAGAAGAATTCATCTCCTGGTCAGTCGTTGTTCTTACGCAAACGATTT
>CBFHBI010000244.1:0-5202 GCA_965653755.1 uncultured Blastocatellia bacterium | reverse complement strand
AGCCGATGCCGAAGAGTCGGTGCTCGTCAGTAGGTAATCGTAAAACCCGGAGTTCGCAACCCGAAGGGTTGCGAGAGAGTAGCCGGTGGTCGCAGCGTAGCGAAGACCACCGGTAGCGTATGGATCAACGTTCGCACCCTGAAGGGGTGCGAGACTTTGTACAGATGATGCTCTGGCACCCTTTCAGAGTGCCTGTGATTTCTTCTCACGTTCCGGTGGTCTTCGCGGCGCTTCGACCACCGGCTACTCTCTTTCAGCCCTTCGGGCTGGACACTGAACTGAAGGCATATAAACACCTGATTAATGGTTGTCTCGCGCGCATCATAGGTTCATAATCGCACCGAACCTTCAATTCACCCGAATTCAGCGAGCGGAGGAGAACCCCTTGGCTACCAGGAAGCCCGCCAAACCAAAGAACAATCATAAGAAAGCCGGTGCGAACGATGAGCCGCCGAAGGAGCATGCGAACAACGACCTCGTAGTGGTCGGCTCGTCCGCGGGCGGTGTCGCCGCCCTATCGGTTTTCGTGAACACGCTGCACAACGAGTTCCCCGCTCCGGTGGTTTTGGCCCAGCATCTCGATCCTCAGCGCGCCAGTCATCTGGCTACAATTCTCGAACGTCACAGCAAGTTGCCGATCGTCACCGTCAGCGAGACTGCGCCCACGCCTTTGAAGAACGGGACGATTTACGTAGTGCCGGCGAACCGTCACGTCATGATTCAGGATTCAACGGTGCGTTTGGAAGGTGATAGTGACGGGCGCCCGATCCCTTCAGTCGATCGTCTGTTGTCTTCGGCCGCAAAGGCTTACGGCGAGCATCTGATCGCCGTGATTCTCACCGGCTCAGGCTCAGACGGCGCGGCGGGCGCAGTTGACGTAAAAGAAGCCGGCGGCGTGGTGATTATCCAAAACCCGAAGACCGCTCCGTATCCGTCCATGCCGCAGAGCCTGCCGCCGACTGTTGTCGATCACGTCGTCGAGATCGAACAGATCGGGCCATTGCTTTCCGCTCTGCACACAGGCATCGGGATGCTGCCGGAAAAAGACGAAGACCCTCTGCGCGATCTGCTGACGTTTGTCAGTCAGAACGCGAACATGGATTTTCGCAATTACAAGCCAAGCACGTTGCTGCGCCGGATCTCGCGGCGCATGGCCATCATCCATTCGCAAAACCTCCGTGATTACCAAGACTACTTACGTGTGCACCCTGAGGAAGTGACGGAACTGGTGAAAGCATTTTTGATTAATGTGACCGGGTTCTTCCGCGATCGCGAGGCCTTCGAGTTCTTAAAAGATTTCGTCGTGCCCGATCTGCTCGAGCGCGGCCGCGAAAATGGCCGCGTCTTGCGCGCGTGGTCCGCCGGCTGCTCGACAGGTGAAGAGGCTTACTCGATTGCGATTCTGATCGCCGAAGTGCTCGGGAGTGAGATTAGTGAATGGAACATAAGAATCTTCGCAACTGATCTTGACGATGAAGCCGTCAACTTCGCGCGCCGTGGCTTGTATCCGACGAAGCTACTGAGCGACTTGCCGCCCGGTTTATCTGAACGCTACTTCGAAAGAATCGATCACGGCCACCGTGTTTCGAAGAGCATTCGCCAGATGGTGATCTTCGGCAGCCAGGATTTGACCCGCGGCATTCCCTTTCCGCGCATGGACCTGGTTGTTTGCCGCAATCTCTTGATTTATCTCAAACCGGAATTGCAGCAGGACATCCTCGACCTGTTCGCTTATTCCCTGCACCAAACGATCGGCTACCTCTTTCTCGGTAAAGCTGAGACTGCGCGTCCCAGCAAAGCCACGTTCGATCTCGTTAACAAGAAATGGAAAGTCTATCGCTGTGTCAGTGGGCCAATGGCCCTGCCGGCGCACGGCAAACCAATGAGCGCGCGACAGGCAGATTGGCAGGCAATGGCGCGCCGCCCTGAGTTGATTGACAAAGAAGGCGCGCCCGACGACGTCACGCCGCTACGACGCATCAACGAAGTGATGTTTCGCTATCTGCCAATCGGTATTGCGGTGATCGATCGCAGCTATCGCATCGTGACGGTGAACGCGGCCGCGCGCCGGCTTTTGGGAATCCGCGACCTGGCGACCGAGCAGGACTTCCTGCACACATCGCGCGGGCTTCCTTACGCGCAAGTGCGGCAGGCCATCGACGGCGCCTTTGTGGATCATTCAACCGCGACGCTGAACGATATCGAATCGGAAAGTGGCACGGGCCGCTTTCTCACCCTGACCGTGATGCCCGCGCACATCGAAGACAATGCCACGCAGTTCGCTGTCATCACCGTTATGGACGTGACCGAAACGGTTGTGACCAAGCGGCGTTTGGAAGATGCGCACAGCGAGCAGGCCAAGATTCTCGAAGAACTCGGCTCGACCAACAAACGCCTGACGTCGATGAATACCGAGCTGCAGGAAGCGAACGAGGAACTGCAAACCGCGAATGAAGAGTTGATGCTCACGCAGGAAGAGTTGCAAGCGACGAACGAAGAATTCGAAGCGACCAACGAAGAGCTGCAGGCCACCAACGAAGAACTCGAAACCAACAACGAGGAACTTCAGGCGACGAACGAGGAACTGCAAACAACGAATGACGAGCTGACGGCGCGGGGCACAGAGTTACAGGAACTGACGAAGGAACTGAGCGGCGCGCGCGAGCGGCTGGATTACATGGTGCGGCAGTTTCCGTATTGGGTGATGGTTGCCAATGGCCCGAAGCTTCAGGTCGAAGCCTACAGCGCTCGTTATGCGCTGTTGTTCGGCAATAAAGATCCGCGGGGCACTCCGGTTGAAAAGGTGTTCGACGGCGAAGGAGTTGACGCGTTGCTGTCAGCGGCGAAAGAAGCTTTGACTAAGAACACGACCGTGCAAACCGGACCGATCGGTGCTCATGTGCCGAACGATGACGACCTCGGCGCAGAGTTTATTCACATCATCGTCCCAATAGCTGCGAAAGATGGCAGCCCGAACGGCGTGATTATCTTCACCGAAAATGTTACGGAAAAAGAGTCCGCGAAAAGGAAAACGGCGGATTAGGTTTTTGGAGTGTGATTCCATAACATAGGTTCAGTCGGCGAGAACCCGCGCCGTTAGGCGCGAAATGTTTATAGCTTATTGCGCAATCTTTATTGCGCTCGGATTGAGCAGAACGCTCTGCGTTTTGCTCAATCCGAATTAAAGTGATGAGGGGAACATTCACATCTATAAACATTTCGCCGCTAACGCGGCGTTTTTTGAAATTCATCGAACCGACTGGCCCGTAACGGGTTCTGAAATTAGAAAAGATTAGCGCTTCAACCTCGCCAACGGCGGAATCTTAGACCCGAATGGGACGATGTCGGGGGGGGGGGCCGTCTGCCTGCTCGGGCTGAAATTCCTGGGCCACCACTTCGTAACACTCGCAGGCGGCACGTTCGATCGCCGGGCGATCGGTAATCATGATGCGCCCGCGATGATACGAAATTGCTTTCATCGCCTGCAGCTGTGACGCGGCCACGCTCACGCCCGCGCGTCGCACGCTGATGCGGTTCGCAATGTCTTCCTGAGTGAACGGGAGATCACCTGTGCCTACCCGATCGCTCATCATCAACAGCCAAACGGACAATCGCTGCAACAACGTATGTCGCCCGTTGCAAACCGAGCGTTGGCAGATTTGCGTGAACAGCCGGCGATACGCGCGCAAAGTGGCCTCGTAAATCGGCTGGCTCTCTTTGAACAGTCTCTGGAGTGCGGACGTGGTGACCCTGAGTGCTGAACCGGGCACAGCGACGCGCGTCCAGTGCAGCGACCGGCCACCGCCGATTAGCGCGGGCAAACCCACCAGGCCTTCGCGTCCCGTCATCGAGATTTCGACCGACGAACCATCCTCGAGAATTGAAATCGCAGATACGACGGATTCGATGGGAAAATAAATGAATTCGATCTCATCACCGGCTTCGTAGATCACGTCCAACTGCGATAAGTGCACTGGTTTTGAATCGGAAACGACCTTGCGCAATTCCGCAGGCGGAAGCGATGCCAAAACGAGATTGTGGGTTGGGATTACCAGGCCGCGTGACGCAGCCTTGGCCGAATCTTCAGACTCATCGCGCCGACCGATCGTGAATTGCTTCGATACCAGCATCGACATTTCGGTTTCCAGCCCGGGCAGCCGGAAAACCTTTAACAGATCCGCGAATTGTTGTCGGGGGTACTACGTCCTAATGATACCAAATATCCGTCTGTGACAAAATATTCCGTGCGTCAACGTACAGACCCCGCTCGTATAATTCCCTTGCAGGTGGATTACATCGGGCGTTCGTTCTTGAGCTTGAAAAACTGAGCCGACCACTTGGGTCTTCCACCTGCGCGAATCTCACTACCCCGACAGAAGGAAGTTCCCCCATGCCCATTGAGCCGCAAGATGGCTCCTGGTACATCATCGTCACCTGCGAGCACTGCCAATCGACTCTTTACTTATTTCGCGATCTAACCGATGGCAAAGGGTCGCTGAACGCGATTTACTCGGTCACGTGTCCACACTGCCGGCAAAAGGGCGAATACGAGGCGCGGCATTATCGTCACTCAAACCGGTTGAGCCAGAGTTCCAGCCCGGCGGGCTGACGACACAACATGACTCAAGGGCGAACAATATTTCCTTCAGAGTCCACTAACTCTGTACATTCACAAGACTTGCGGCAATCGCGAATGATTAAGCCCTTTAACTTTGTGCTTGACATGCCGAAACGGCATCGGCTAGGATTCGCCGTCGTTTCAATCAGTGCCTGGGTTTGGATTTACACCTGCCTTCGCATTTCGATTTGCAAGCGCGAAAAGCAAAGAGGAAGCAGTTTTTGCCTCGTAGTATGTGCACTGTGACCAGTATTTATCAGGCTCAAAGTGCACCGTTCGTTGTGTTTCCGTATTGCGCCCCAAAGTAAGCGCGTCCGGCTCACAGCATTAACTCATCGGATCGGTGGCACAGACTTTAGTCTCTGGTCTGTTACCCTCGCAAGATTAAAGTCTGGGCCACAGGTTCCGTTTTGATCGAATCGTTAGGAGGATTCGTTGGTATGTCTAGAATAACCGGCAAGGTCAAGTGGTTTAATAATTCGAAGGGCTACGGCTTCATTGTGCAGCCAGGCACATCGGATATCTTCGTTCACTACAGCGCCATTCAGGGCGACGGCTTCAAGACCCTCGAAGAGGGCCAGGAA
>CBFHBI010000243.1:0-5247 GCA_965653755.1 uncultured Blastocatellia bacterium | reverse complement strand
ACCGGTGCTCTGCCAATTGAGCTACATCCCTTCGCCGCGTCTGGGCACACGCCGACAACAACAAGACAACCATCGCGAAGATAATGCTGGCGAACGAAATGTCGATCATGGGTAGATCGGAAGAAGAAGTCTACGCCTTCGTTGACAAGATCATTAACGCGATGACCGCGACCGTGAAGTCCGGGCTTTCAATGCCGGAGGACGACGTTTTGCCTGGCCCAATCAAACTGCACAGCAAAGCTGCCACCGTATGGAAGCGCGCAATGGATGATGCGAATGTCGCAGACCGCGGTGTTGGCACCCTGTCTGCCTGCGCGCTGGCTGCTTCGGAGGAGAACGCGCGAGGGCACCTGGTCATCACAGCGCCAACCGGTGGATCGGCTGGAGTCATGCCATCTCTCGTCTATGCCCTCGTCGAAGCTCGCAAGGTCCCAATGGAGAAAGTGCGCGACGGTATGCTGGCGGCGGCTGCTGTTGGTTACCTATGCAAGCATCACGCGACACTGGCAGCGGCGGAAGGTGGCTGTCAGGCTGAGATCGGCGTGGCCTCTTCGATGGCGGCGGCCTTGGTCGCTACCGCCTTCGACGCTGAATCGCGCGTGGTCGAGAACGCCGCCGAATCAGCTCTCGAACATCACCTCGGCATGACCTGCGATCCGGTTGCCGGTTACGTGCAAGTGCCTTGTGTCGAACGTTGCGCCTTCGGCGCGGTCAAAGCCTGGACGGCCTATGCAATCGCCAGCAACGAGATCGCGTCGCGGCACCGCGTCGACCTCGATGCGACGATTCAGGCGCTGGCCGAGACCGCGAAGGACATGAACAGCAAATACAAAGAGACGAGCGAGGCCGGACTCGCATTGTCTGTAACGCTTTGCTGATCGGTCATCGACCCGGGTCAGTGGTTTCGCCTTTGCTCTAAAATCGACGGCTCGCCAAGTCATAGTCACTCTACCCTTGACTTGGTGAGCCTTTGTCTTGAACAAGGAGGTTGTCATGCTGGGATCCACTGTGTGCATCAAACTCTACATCGCACTCGCGATCACATCACTGATGGTGTTTGCGCCCTCGGCGCTCTGCCAGTCACCGTCAACTTTGCCACTCATCAAACAGAAGGAAGCGGTTACGTCACTGGTAACACAATCCACCAGGGCCGACGCCGCTGCGGATCCCACACCGGAGAAAGCCGATGACAAAGCCAGGAGTGATGCGCCGCGGCGCAGCGACCTTCAAACTGAAGTTGACAGCCTGAAAGCCGAAAACGCAGCGGTGAGAGAGCTACTGCAGAAAATGGCGGAGCAGCAAAAGACCCTGCTCGAACAAGTCGATCGTTTACAGCGAAGACTGGATGGTGCGAACGCACAGCCGAGCCGACCAGCCCAGGGATCGACGCAGTTAGCAGATGGCGCTGTGCCGTTGACGAATCCAGCGAATGCTCCGGCGCAACCGGCGACTCCGGTTAATACTTCAGCGCAGATAAAACCGGAAAAAGAGGATGGCTATCAAGACGGAATCATCATTTACCAAAACTCTGACGACGCGAAGGTGCCGTTCCTGTTGAGGTTCAATAACAATACTCAGTTTCGCTATCTCAACACGCTTAACAGCAAGGACGCCTTTACCGACCACCTCGGCGTTGTGCGTGAGGTCCATAATCGCAACGACCTCACGGTGAATCGTTCGATGTTCATCTTAGCCGGCTACATGTTCGATAAGCGTTTGCAATATAGCCTCACCGTTTGGACGTCGGCGGGGGCTGCTTCGATCGTGGTTGCCGGGAATATTGGTTGGCGCTTCAGCAAGAAATTGACAATCACCGGAGGCTACACCGGCGTTCCCGGCAGCCGCTCACTGGTGAGCACGTTTCCATTTTTTCAACCCATCGACAGAAGCATGGCGGACAATTTCTTTCGCCCCGGCTTTACGCAGGGCGTGTGGGCCAACGGCGAACTCGCGAAAGGTCTGAACTACCTCGTGTTCGTTGGCAACGGCCTCAATACGCTAAATATCACCGCCAATAAGATCGATACAAATCTGCTGACGGCCGGCAGTGTCTGGTGGGAACCACTGGGATCCTATTCAGAGCCCGGCAAATCGTGGCAGATGTACGACGACTATTTCGCGCGTAAGAACACTCGCATCCGAATTGGGACCAGCTTTACGCGATCACGAGAAGACCGTTTCTCACAAACGGACCAGTCAAATCCCGACAACACTTCAATCTACAACTCGGACGGCGTGCTGGCGTTTGCGACTGGCGCGTTTGCGCCAGGTGTGACTGTGCAAAAAGCCAGTTACAAAATGTGGGCGATTGACGCTGGCCTCAAGAAGAGCGGCTTCTCGATCAACGGACAATACTACTTGCGCTGGCTCGACCACTTCGAAGCGGACGGGCCACTTCCGCTGGCATCGACGTTCGACCATGGCTTCGAGTTATCGTCCGGCAAATTTGTCGTGCCTAAGAAATTGATGCTGTATGTGCGCGGCTCAAAAGTCTTCGGCCAGTTTGCGAACCCATATGAATATGGTGGCGGGTTCAAGTGGTACTTCCTGCCGACTGAGCGCTTGTGGATGACCGGCGAGCTGATGCGGATTTACAAAGCTCCCTATGGTGGAGCCTTTACTCCGTATACGGCAGGCATGAACGGTTGGGTGCCGATGGTCCAGACGGTGCTCGCTTTTTGATCGTTCGTCGATAACAGGTTGGCTTAAAGCAATATTAATTGCTCCAGAATTCGTGCCGCAGGCACGAAATGTTTATAGCTTTGGAGTTAATTCCCCGAATTAGTGAATTGAGCAAAACGCTTTGCGTTTTGCTCAATTCGCCGAACGTGAAGAACTTGGGTTCTATAAATATTTCGCCGCTACGCGGCGATATCCGACTCGGTCTGGGTTTCTTATCTACTACTCACCAATACTGTAAGTTTTTACAGTTACCGCTAATTCACCGCTTCGTTACGATCCGTCCGTCGCCAAGACTCAGATCCAGGTGTCTGTGTGGCTCAAGCCGTCGCAACTGTGAAAGCAGTCGAATCACCTCGCGCGAGGATGGCGGTCGTCGTCTGGGTACTGACCTCTGTCTTTTATTTCTATCAATACGCCATGCGTTCGGCGCCGGCGGTAATGATGCCGCAGTTGTCTGAAGCCTTCGGTCTCAGCGCGCTCGGCGTCGCTTCGATCGTCGGACTTTTCTATTACGGCTACTCACCATTCAGCTTGGTCGCAGGAGCCGCCATGGATCGTCTCGGCCCGCGCAAGCTCGTGCCGTTCGCAGCCATCATCGTTGGCATCGGAGCTCTGCTTTTCGCAACCGGAAACGCGAACGTCGCCAGCGTCGGTCGTTTCATGCAAGGCGCCGGCGGAGTCTTTGCGCTGATCGGCGCGGTCTATATCGCGACCAAAAATTTTCCCGCTTCACAAGCAGCGACTCTGATCGGCGCGACGCAGATGTTCGGCATGGCCGGTGGATCGGCAGGTCAATTTGTAGTTGGCCCAATGATCGGCGGCGGACTTTCGTGGAGCCGCTTCTGGATCGGCATGGGCATAGCGGGACTGTTGATTGGCGCGGTGCTCTATTTTCTGATCCCATCAGAGCAGGCAAGCGAACGTGGCGGCGGAATCAGCGTCATCGCTAAAGGATTTGCGGTCGTCTTCAAAAATCCGCAATCGATTCTGTGCGGATTGATCGCCGGCTTCCTGTTTATCCCCACCACCATCTTCGACATGATTTGGGGCGTGCGCTACTTACAGGAAGCGCACGGCCTTGAATACGGCGATGCAGTGATGCGCTCAGCCAGTGTGCCCTTCGGTTGGATCATCGGCTGTCCACTGCTCGGCTTCATTTCGGATCGCATCGGCCGTCGCAAGCCGGTAATCATCGGCGCGGCCATGGTGTTGCTGCTGTGCCTGGTTCTGATCCTCTACGGTCATGTCGATCGGTTTCCGCCATACATTCTGGGACTCGTCATGGGCATCGCTTCCGGCGCGGCCATGATTCCCTACACCGTAATCAAAGAGGCCAACCCACCGCAGTACGGCGGCACCGCGACCGGCGTCGTGAACTTTTTGAATTTCACTTTCAGCGCATTGCTTGGCCCAGCTTTCGGCTGGCTCCTGGCACATGTTTCCGGTGGTGGTCCGCGAATGGAACGCTCAGATTATCAGACCACTTTCACGCCGCTTCTCTACGGAGTGCTGATTGCGATGGTGCTCGCGATGATGCTGAAAGAGACGGGACGGGCGGGGCGCAAGAAGTTCGGAGTACCGCCTTTAGGCGGCGATTCCTAAACGGCACGAGATTCCGCCTAAAGGCGGTACTCCAAACGAGGAACACTAATGAGTCAAGCATTGGGAACAGGAAAATACGAACGATTGTTAGAGCGCTGCAAGACACTTGCGCCCGTGCCGACCGCCGTCGCGCATCCGTGCGAGAAGAGCGCGCTTGAAGGGGCGGTCGATGCGGCACAAGCGGGATTAATTACGCCTCTACTGGTGGGACCACGTAAAGAAATCGAAGCCACTGCGAAATCGGCCGGCATCGATTTGAACGATTTTGAGATCGTCGATGCGCCGAACAGCATCGATGCTGCCAAGCAGGCCGTCGCACTCGTGCGTGAAGGCCGCGCCGAAGTTTTGATGAAGGGCTCCCTACATACAGATGAATTGATGTCAGCAATCGTTTCGCGTGAAGGCGGCATGCGCACGGGCCGGCGCATCAGCCACGTCTTCATCATGGACGTGCCGACTTATCACAAGGTGCTCGTCGTCACTGACGCCGCAATCAATATCGCACCCACACTTGAAGACAAGGTTGACATCGTGCAGAACGCAATCGACCTCGCTGTCTCGCTCGGAGTTGAAAAACCAAAGGTGGCGATTCTCTGCGCGGTCGAGACAGTCAATTCAAAGATGCAACCGACGCTCGATGCCGCGGCGCTTTGCAAAATGGCCGAGCGCGGACAAATCAAAGGCGGCTTGCTCGATGGGCCACTGGCTTTCGATAACGCCATCAGCGCCGATGCGGCGAAGACCAAAGGAATCAAATCCGAGGTGGCGGGCGACCCGGACATCTTGCTCGCCCCCGATCTCGAAGCGGCCAACATTCTCGCGAAGAACCTGACTTTCCTGGCGAACGCTGACAGCGCCGGCATGGTGCTCGGCGCGCGCGGGCCGGTGAGTTTGACCAGCCGCGCCGACAGCGTGCGTTCACGCATCGCGAGTTGCGCCGTCGCGAAACTGGTGGCCCACGCG
>CBFHBI010000242.1:0-5262 GCA_965653755.1 uncultured Blastocatellia bacterium | reverse complement strand
CCAGAAGCGGCTCTCGACGGCAATGATCGGGAAAACGGTATAGAACGCTCCCACAAACGACATGAGAAATCCGAGCACGTACGCGATTAGCAACCACCACGGAGCCGCAGCGCCAAAGCGTTACATCGCAACTATGGGGATCTCGAAGAGCACCATGTAAATCAGCGCGTAGAAAATGTTCGCTGCGTTGTCCTGAAATTGAAATGCCTCGGCCTCTTTGACTCCGATTAGCGGCGCGAGACTAAACACCAGCGTGGTCGCAGCGACGAACAGAATTGAATTTACCGGCGTGCGATATTTCTTGTGCAGCTTGGCAAACCAGGCCGGCAAAAGGTTGTCCCAGCCGGCAACCATCGGCAGTCGCGTGTTGCCGGCGAAGTAAATGCTCATCAAAGCGATCTGTCTCGCCGCCACGCCGAAGATCGTGATCGAAATCAAAATCGAGACCCAACCAGCCGATCTAAAACCGAGACTGAAGACCTGCGGAATCGGCGCAATCAAATCGACTTTCTCGGGCGTCACAAACGCCAACACCGACGCGGTGCCGAGGATGAACATCAGCGCGATGATCGGCGCTGAAATCCAGACTGAGCGACTGATGTTGCGCGCCGGGGCGCGGCATTCGCCGGCGAGAATCGCGATGTACTCGAAACCGGACAGCGCGCCGACCGCGAGCTTGCTGCAGACGTTCAGGTTGTGACTGTCCCATTTGATCTCCCGCACGCTCAAGAGAAACGGATGATAGTTCGAAAGACTCCCGGCGCCCGCGATGAAAGGCATGAAAATCAAAATCGCCACTGTCAAGATCAGCATCGCACCGCCAAAGTTCTGCACCCACTTGCCGAGCGCGAGTCCTCGGCGCGACGCCGCGACCAGTGAAGTCATCAGCACCACGCAGACGAGGGTTGTCATCCATTTGTTTTGCTGCATCCAATCGGCGCGTGGGCCAATCGCGTAGGCAATGTTCTTTTTGATAATTAGACTGATTCCCGACATCACCAGGATGCCGAAGATCCAAAAATTCCAGGCGACGAGAAACGCCACGAAATCATCGAAGGCCACTTTCGCCCATTGATACAGTCCGCCTTCGAGCGGCGCGAGGCGATTGAGATAAATGACGACGGCGGCCAGCGGCAGATAAAAGGTAACGATGGCGATCAGCCAGAAGGCCATCTGCGAGCGGCCGAGCGTCGCCGCAAAACCAACCCACACGGTGCCGAAAACAAATACAACTTGCGTGAGGACCAGATCGAAGAGACCGAGTTCTTTTTTGAGCGAGGAGCTGCGCGATTCGACTTCGCGTTCGATGGTTGCGAGATTTGAAACGTTCGTTTCCTGCATGTCACCTCAAAGACAGCGGATGCCCACACGGAGCGCGGACATCCTTGTCCGCAAACGCGAACGTAGTTCGCGTAAGCCGTTCGTTACTGCAAAACAATTGTTCGCGCCTACGCGCTCATGCGAGCAGGGATGCCCGCGCTCCATCCCGGCGTTTGCTATGCCGACGATGTATGATCGTGAACGATGCGCCAACCGGCTTTCGTTTTTCGAAACAGCAAGGTAAAGGTCCCATGGGGTTCATCACTCGCGCGCTTCAAATGTCAGCGCCCCAACACCATCGCGGCGTCATTGCTCAGCACCGTGATCTCTAAATCCGAAAAACTGAGCACCCCCATCTTCTCACGCGTGTCGTAACGCTTCTTGTAACGATCGAGCACGTCCTGCCAGCCGCGCACGATACTGTCGCCGCCAACAAATTCCGTGTTCGGCGAACGATCGTAACCATCCATGTACGCTTCGACATCGCCGCGATTCCAGGCGGCCGCTTGTGCTTCGAGCACGGCGCGGATGGCCTCTTCGTTGGGGCCGCGCTTATTTGACTGCTGCGCGATTGTCGATGTCGATAGCGACAGGCTCGCGAAGAGAATCGCGATTGCGAACTTTGCTCGGCTGCATGGCAGCCGAATGTTTATAGCCACTCTTTTCTTTTTCATAATCAAAAGCGCCTTCAGGCGCGTCCTTATAACATGACGCGTCTAAAGGCGCTAGAAGATTATTTGGAGTGCGCCGGCAGAGTGGAGCGGCGACGGCGCTTTGGTTCGGTTAGCACAAGAGATCGCGAATTAATCCAAAGCGGCGTCGCCGCTGCGCTTTGCCGCCGCACTCCAAAATTAAAAATACCGATAGTGTCCGGTGATCTTCCAAGCGAACAGGACGTCTTCCATGCGCGTGCCGGCGCCGATGTTGTGCACGATCAGGTAATGCTGCGAAGGTTTGTACCAAACGTTCACCACCATACCGATGTGATCCGTACCGTTGCCCATGTCCCAGGTCACGATGTCGCCCGGCAGAAAGCTATCGCCATCCGTGGTTGAAAGTGATTTCGCGTGACGCGAAAAGTACGCCATCAAATTCGGCACACGCCGATGATCGATGTTGCCGTCCGGCGCTTTCAATCCCCAGCGCGTCGGATATGCCGAGAAATGTGTCTGCATGTCTTCGTGCACATCTTTTTGCAAGTCGATATTCGCTTTGCGAAAGGCGCGAACGATTACGTCTGAACAAACTCCGGTCTCGATGGGCACGTCGCCGTTTGGATAATCGATTTTTTGATACGAAGGATCGTAACTGGTCGTCTTGCCAACTTGATCGATCGCGCCGTCGATTACCAGCTTGAGTTGAGGAGAGCTGTTGGGCGCAAGCGCGTGAACCTCAGTGTCTTTCTCAGGAGGTTTGAGGGGCCGAGTACGCGCCGATTGCTGCTGGCATGACGTTGCGAGGAGCACGGTCACCAGGATCGTCAGCAGCGCAAACATCGTCTGATTAGTCCGCGAAGCGGACGACCGGTAATAGCCCAGCACTTCAGTGCTGGGTCGCTGTCCAATTGAAGAAAGCAAAGCCCGTGAAACGGGCGACAGATTTCCGCGCGCCGCGGTTTCTACCGTCCGCTTCGCGGACTTGGAATCTCTGTCGCAATCTTGTTCCCAGCGATGAATCGCTGGGCTATTTTCCGTCGTCCGCTGCGCGGACTTTGCGGCACGCTTCTTCATGAGTTGATAGCCACTTAACCGTTTAGACGCCGAACTCGTCCGCTACGTTCCCTCACACGTTCGATTTGAGGTCAGCCATGCGCTGATGTCCACGCGCATCGCTGCCGAAATCTCGTGGCCGGCATCGTAACTGCAGAAATCAACGTTCGTCGCGCGCCGTCGGAGTTGCGTCGCATAATTCTCGACGCGCGCCGGCGGATAATACTCGTCACGCCGGCCGGCCAAATGAAACACCGCGGACGCCGTATTCTGATAAGCGCTGTTCGATCCCCAATCGCCGGGCAAGCCGCCACAGATTCCAACGACACCGCGCAAGACATCCGGGTGCGTAAATGCAAAGCGATAATTCAGCGCGCACGACTGCGAGAAGCCGAGCAAAAAGATCAGATTGTGATCGGCAATGCCTTCTTCAACCAGCGCGTGAACCATATCCAGTAACGCCCGATGATGAATCGCCACTGATTCTTCCGGCCGATAACTCGACAACCAACCGAAGCCGTAACGCAACGGCCCGCCTTTCTCTTTCGGCTCGCGCAAATGCTGATGCGGGCCTTGCAGCGCCGCCAGCGCGAAATTTTCCGGCGCGATCATCTTGGCTTCCCGCATCGCATGCCACTTGCTCGCGCCGTAACCATGAAGTGCAATCAGCAGCGGTGCGGGTTGCGCTGGCGCGGGGATGACGTCGTAATAGAGTTTGATTTCCGCGGTGAGAGATCGTTCGACAGTTTGATTACTCATTGGTCTGAAGCTTATAGCACGAAATGAAACGTGTCAGAACCGCGAGCGGTAGCGAGCGGATCAGGAAGCCTCTTCAATGAGCAGTGGGCGTCATCTTCTTTTCACACCGTCTCACATGATCCGGTCGCTACCGCTCGCGGTTCGGACACGCTTTGCATTCGAATTCTTTGCCAGTTACGATGCTCAAGGTAGAGCACGCGAACCGTTAACAAACGCACGAGGATGTGAACAAAATGAAATTCCCAGGCGGACTCAACATTCAGGCGATGATGAAGCAGGCGCAGCAGATGCAGGAAAAGATGGCGCAGGAAATGGAGCAGATGCGCGTCGAAGCGTCCGCCGGCGGCGGTGTCGTCAACGTCACCATGAAGGGCGATCACGAAATCATTTCGCTGAAGGTCGATCCAGAAATCGTCAAAGAAGGCGACATCGAAATGCTCCAGGACATGATCGTCGCCGCCATCAACGAAGGCAATCGCAAAGTCAACGAAGCGATGAAGAGTAAATTGGGATCGATGCTGCCGCCGGGATTGGGAAACCTCTTTTAGTTACGAGTTTCGGGTTTCGAGTTTCGAGTTAAAGACATTGCGTCCTCCAAACGAACTCGAAACTCGAAACTCAAAACTCGAAACTACTCATGCTTGATTACGCCGAACCCGTCACCAAACTGATCGACGAATTCAAACGCTTGCCTTCGATTGGCCAGAAGTCTGCGCAGCGGCTGGCCTTTCACATTCTGCGCGCGCCGGACGTTGATGTTGAACGGTTGATTCAAGCCCTGCATGAGGTGAAAGAAAAGATTACCGAGTGTTCGATCTGTAATAACCTCACCGACATAAATCCCTGCCGCTTCTGCTCACTGCCTTCACGGGATCGCTCGCTGCTGTGCGTGGTCGAACAGCCGTACGATCTGATCGCGGTTGAAAAAACGCGCAGCTATAAAGGTCTGTATCACGTGCTGCACGGATCGCTTTCGCCGATTCGCGGCGTGCGGCCGAGTGACTTGCGCCTCGACAATTTGTTGACCCGTCTGAAACCAGAGAACAACGAAGGCATCGAGATTCGCGAAATCATCCTCGCCACGAATCCGAACACTGAGGGCGAAGCGACTGCAAATTACATCAGCCGTCTATTGAAGCCACTCGGCATGCGCGTCACGCGGCTCGCCATGGGCATGCCCGTCGGCAGCGACCTTGAATACGTCGATGAAGTGACGATGGATAAGGCGCTGGCGAATCGACACGAGATATAACGTGATCGTGTCAGAAACCCGACCGTAAGGGAGGGCATGCGGAGCTAATTGCCCTTGCTTACGCGCGGGCTTCTGAAACTCACGCCAATCCCTGCAGCCATCCAGGCTCGCGCTCTTGCTCTTCTTTCATTCGATGCAAACGCGCGGTCATCACTGCAGCACGGCCGAGGTAGCCCACCACCTCGCATGGATTTTCACGACTAACCACGGGCAAGCGGCCGA
>CBFHBI010000241.1:0-5278 GCA_965653755.1 uncultured Blastocatellia bacterium | reverse complement strand
GTACCAAATTTCGGCGACAACATTAAAGCCGTTTTTCGATTTGCTCCGGCAGACGGTGCCGTGCTCGCGAAGGTCGGCATTTCAGCGGTCAGCATCGACGGCGCGCGGAAAAATCTCGCGGCCGAGATTCCGAGTTGGGATTTCGATCGGGTTAAGGACGATGCGGCACGCGCATGGAATAAAGAACTGAATAAAATCCAAGTCAACGGCGGCAGCGAGGCTCAACGCAAGACTTTCTACACTGCGCTCTACCACACGATGCTCGCCCCAAATCTTTTCACGGATGTTGACGGGCAGTATCGCGGCCGCGACTTCAAAGCTCACGTCGCGGACGGCTTCGAGAATTACACGGTCTTCTCGCTTTGGGACACATTTCGCGCCGCGCATCCGCTCTACACGATCATCGATCAAAAGCGCACGCGTGATTTCATCAGAACCTTCCTCGCGCAATACCAACAAGGCGGCCGTCTGCCCGTTTGGGAACTCGCCGCGAACGAAACCGATACGATGATCGGTTATCACGCGGTGTCAGTGATCGCCGATGCGGCCGTGAAAGGAATTAAGGGTTTCGATCTCGATCTCGCTTTCGAAGCGATGAAGCACAGCGCCGAACTCAATCAGAATGGTTTGCAGGCATATAAGACACATGGCTACATCGAGCTGGAAGATGAAAAGGAATCAGTTTCGAAGACGCTCGAATATGCTTACGACGATTGGTGCATCGCGCAGGTGGCGCGGATGCTCGGTCGCACGAACGACTACGAAGTATATCGACGGCGGGCGCAGTTTTATCAAAACATGTTCGATCGCGAATCGGGTTTCATGCGTCCACGCAGCAACGGCGGCTGGCTAGCTCAATTCGATCCACGTGAAGTCAGCTTCAATTTCACCGAAGCCAACTCCTGGCAAGACACGTTCTTCGCGCCGCAGGACATCAGCGGATTGATCTCGCTGATGGGAGGGAAAGAAAATTTCGCGCGGAAACTCGACGAATTATTCACCACCGAAAGCAAGACTACCGGCCGCGAACAGGCCGACATCACGGGTTTGATCGGGCAATACGCGCATGGCAACGAACCCAGTCATCACGTCGCCTATCTCTACGATTACGTCAATCAGCCCTGGAAGACACAGTTTCGCGTCCGGCAGATCATGGACCAGTTCTACACGCCGCAGCCCGACGGCTTGATTGGCAACGAAGACTGTGGGCAGATGTCGGCGTGGTACGTCCTGAGCGCCGCGGGATTTTATCCGGTCACGCCCGGCTCAACGACCTATGCCGTCGGTACGCCGCTCTTTCCCGAGATTCGCTTTCGCCTCGGGAACGGTAAACAGTTCGTAACTGTAGCGAAAGGCGTCTCTGATAAAAACTTTTATATTCAATCCGCCACGCTGAACGGGAGACCTTATCGCAAATCATTTATCGCTCATGGCGACTTAATGGCCGGCGGGCAACTCGTATTCAAAATGGGACCGCGGCCAAATTGGAATTGGGCCAGTCAAGGCGCTGAGGCACCTGTTTCGCAAATTCCGGCCGATGGTTTCTTGCCCGCTCCTGTGATCAAGGCCGCCGGAAAGACTTTCAAAGATCGTCTGGAAGTCAGTTTTGAAAACCCGCGCGGCAATTTGAATATCTATTACACCCTTGACGGCCGCGACCCGGGCAACCACGCGAGGCTATTCACCGGTCCGTTCTTGATTAATCGCACTACAACCATTAAATCCCGCGCCTTTCGCGGATCGCAAAGCAGTTTGTTGACGACCGCGACCTTTCAACAGATTTCGCACAACTGGACCATCAAGCTGCTTTCAAAATATAACCGGCAATATACCGCCGGCGGAGACGCGGGATTGATCGATGGTGTTCGTGGATCGACGAACTTCGGCGACGGCGCCTGGCAGGGTTATCAAGGTCAGGACCTGATTGCAATTGTCGATTTGGGAAAGACGCAAACCGTTTCCAGGGCACAAATATACTTGGCTCAGCAGCGAGCCGAGTATATCATGTCGCCGCGAGAACGGGGGCGCTGAATGCCCCTAATCTACTCGCGGAGGTCTGGCATGTACGAAACCTTCAACTCGCAATCAAAGAACATCGGCGAGTTATTGGGTGGCAATGAGCGGGCACGTGTGATCGTCCCGAAATTTCAGCGCGGCTACAGTTGGCTTAAGAAGCACATCGAGGCGTTTTGGTCGGACATCACAATTTTTCAGGCAGAGAGTGCGGCGAAAGACGGACCGGATAAATACTTTCTTGGCCCAATCGTCATTTTGCCAGAATCCAAAGAGGTGATTCAGCTTCTTGACGGACAACAGCGAATGGCAACAGCCACGATCTTGTTTAGCGTGATTCGCGATCTGGCTCGCAACCTTAAGATTCAGGCCGCAAGTGACTTTGCTAGAGACGTTCAACGAGAAATGATCGAAAAGGGGGATGCGTTCGCACTCCAACTAGGCGAAATGGATCATTTGTACTTCGCCGAGACGATTCAACAAGATCCGCCAGCAGTGAAATCCGCAAAGCTGCGTTCGCATCGGAACATCAAAAGCGCCAAGACCCTATTGACAGATTTTGTAAACAAGCAGATCGCTGGTCTTGATCCTGCGAAGGCTTTAGGGTGGTTAAAAGAACTGTTCCAGACCGTGCGCAGCGATCTAGTCATGGCCTCAATTCCGGTAGCATCGGAACGTGACGCGTTTCGGATTTTTGAAACACTGAACGACCGCGGCTTGCGCCTATCCGTGCCCGATCTTCTTTTGAACTACTTAATGCGCGTCGCACACAACGACGATGAGCGCAAGCAAATTCGCGACTTCTGGAACGAGATGCTTGAGCAAATGGGCAGGCGAGATATTAACCGGTTTCTGCGTCACATGTGGGTTTCAAAATATGGCGACTTAAAAGCACAAGACTTGTTCAGCGCTCTTAAAGCGCACATCGAAAACAATAGCATCGAGAGCGTTGATTTTACGCGCACGTGTTCTGAAGAATGTGAGGCATACGTGCAGTTATTAGATCATGACGAAGAACACCTACATGACGCAACGACCGATGTGCGCGTATTGGTTCGACAGCTAGATATTGCGCCAACGTTGCCGCTTTTGCTCTCAAGCTATCGGTTACTTGAACTTGCCGACTTTGAGAAGGTTGTTAAGTGGCTACTTGTGTTCGTCACTCGCTACGCGATCATCTCAAGACTGGATTCGTCGGGACTCGAAACTGTTCTTTACAAGTTGGCAAGGGCGGTGCGCGAAAAGATGGTCTTGAAGAACGGCGACGATCCGAAACAAAAAGCCAAGCAGTGCTTGGCGCACATTAAAGAAACCCTGGCGAATAATGCGCCCTCGGACGAACAGGTAAAGGTTTCAACGGCGGAACTGTTTTTAGCAAACGACGAAGCGAAGTATTTGCTTAGTCGCTTGGCAAATAGAATGCAAACAAAGACAAAAGAAGTCGCTGTTGATGAGGCCAATTTGGAGCACATATTCCCGAAGAATCCGAAAGATAATGAGTGGGGCGGGCAAGCTGGCCAAGAGCAACTTGAACCCTATCTGTGGCACGTTGGAAACTTAACGATGTTAGGCGAGCGACTAAACAGAGCCGCACAGAACAGCGAATACGCTATTAAGAAAACCCACTATGAACTGAAATCGGAACTAGAAATGGCTCAAGCAATCGCCAAGACTTACAACGACTGGAACGTAGCCAGCATTGAGGATCGTGCTAAGAAGTTTGTTCCTCTCGTTCTGGAAATCTGGAATTTCGATAATCCGTCGAGAGTTTGAAAACCATGAAACGCAACGAAGAATTCGACGCATTCACAAGTCTGGTTGATCGCGTGATCGCCGTTCCGCATTCAGTGATTCAAAAGCGGGTAGCAGAAGCGCGGGAACTGTCCGACAAGAATCCGCGCAAGCGTGGCCCAAAGAAAAAGAAGCGGCCTACTTCGACCGCTTCTTCCCGCGCTTCAAGCGCCCGTAAACGCCGCGTTGCTTAGTGCGATATGGCCCGTGCGTCTTTGTCTTTGCCGATCACTTCGGCGTAGGTAAGACGCTTGCCTACAATTTGAGAAACCGCAAGGTGAAAACGCTCAGCGTCAGTGGTCTTGCGGTTGTTGAAACGAAAACTTTGTTCGTCCAGATAACGGAAAAGATGAAATGGTTCGACGCTGATATAAGTGCCGCCGATTGTTCGCTTCAGGCACGACCAAAAGTTTTCAAGGCCGTTCGTGTGAACGTTGCCGTCAACGTACTTTTCAGCGTGATTGATAACGCTGTGGACGTATTGCTCGCTCAGATTGCTATACGAACGAAGCGCGTCAGTGTAAACGTGGGAACCTTCTTCAACGTGTTCAGTCACGCGGCTGTGAAGGTGCTGACGTTTCGTTCCCGCGACAACCATCGTGCGCACTTCACCATGCCGCTCAAGCAATCCCATAACGGCAACCTTGCCCGTGGTCTGATTACGTCCGGTTCGTGGTGTAGCAAACTCAGCAACGCGACGGGCCAAAGCTTGCTTATGCATGTTGCGCGCCTTGCCGCCGATGAAAGTTTCGTCCA
Source organism: uncultured Blastocatellia bacterium (assembly GCA_965653755.1). Classification (GTDB taxonomy): domain Bacteria; phylum Acidobacteriota; class Blastocatellia; order Pyrinomonadales; family Pyrinomonadaceae; genus UBA11740. The sequence goes on along the minus strand of CBFHBI010000241.1, from coordinate 718 downwards.
CTTCAACGTGACCCGACAGCTTGCCGCCCGTTTCGTCGTCCTGCAAAGCAAGTCTGATACGTTGCAGCATGAACCATGCGGATTTTTGCGTGACACCCAAAGCGCGGTGAATCTCCCAACTGCTAGCCCCGTTCTTGCAGTTAGCGAGCATCCACATAGCGGACAGCCATTTGTCCAAACCTATTGGCGAATCCTCGAAAATGGTTCCGACCTTGATCGAAAACTGCGCTTTCGGATGGCGGGCGTTACATTGCCACGTCCGGCGGGAGGCCATGAATTTGACGTTATCGGTTCCGCAACGCGGACAGGTGATAACGCCATCTGGCCAACGGCGATCAATCAGGTAGCTCAGGCAGTTATCAGGATTCGAGAAGTATACGATTGCTTCTTGAAGGGTCTTTGGTTCGTGTTCGCGTCTCATGATGGAGACACTCTAGCAAACTATGTCTGCTGAGTCAAGTATATTATTGCCGTTTCCAGAGTTGGCGCGGGCTTTTTGCAAAACATCGAATCTTGGATCTGGATGCCGCGCAGCGTAGATTTCGAACTCTCCACCGATGGGGTCAAGTTCGTGCGCGTGCTCTCGCTCACCCACGACGTTTCCGACAAAGAATACGGCGCCATCGTCAAAGATTTGATAGGAACGATCTCGCCGCAACCGGCTCGCTACGTTAAGCTCATCGCGCACACGTACGGCAAGATTCCCGCGTGGCATCCT
>CBFHBI010000240.1:0-5291 GCA_965653755.1 uncultured Blastocatellia bacterium | reverse complement strand
GCATGAATGCGCACGTCGGTAGCTTGTCCCTGCATCCCGCCGGAGGGCTGATGAATGAGTATGCGTGAGTTTGGCAACGCGAATCGTTTGCCTTTGGCGCCGGCGGTCAGGAGCAAGGCGCCCATCGAAGCGCACATGCCCACGCAAATCGTGGTGACGTCGGGCCGAATGAATTGCATCGTGTCGTAAATCGCCAGACCGGCCGTCACCGATCCACCTGGTGAGTTGATATAAAGATTGATGTCCTTCTCGGGATCTTCGGCTTCGAGGAAAAGCAGTTGCGCCACGATCAGGTTCGCGATCTGATCGTCGATCGGCGTGCCGAGAAAAATGATGGTGTCTTTGAGCAGCCGTGAATAGATGTCAAACGCGCGCTCGCCGCGCGACGTTTGTTCCACGACCATCGGGATTAAGGCCATATACAAAATCAGGAGGCAGTTAGCAGTGGGCAGTAAGCAGAAAAACTTGGTGACGCGGTTATTCTGACTTCTGACTACTGACTTCTGACTCCTGTTTCTCTTCCTTCCATTCTTCGTCGGTTACCTTCGCGTTCGCGACCAAAAAGTCGAGCGCTTTGCGACTGCGCAAACTGGAAGCGATGCTAGATTCGCCACCTTGCTTTGTCAAGACAGCACGCACTTGTTCCGGTGTCTGTCGCGAGGCATCGGCGATCGCGTTTATCTCGTCATCGATATCCTGATCGCTGACTTCCAGTTTTTCTTCGTCGGCAATTCGTTCGAGCAGCAACGAACTGCGCAGATCGAAACTCGCTTGCTCCTTCAAACTGTCGCGCGCCTTGTCCCAATTCAATTCCGGATTGCGCGGATCGATGCCGTGACCAATCATGTCGCGCACCACAGATTCGAATCGATGTTCAGTCTGATGGGCCACCAGACGTTCAGGCAATTCGAATTCGTGCGCGTCAACCAGCTTGCGCAAGAGTTGCGATCGCAGGCGCCCCTCGGCGTCATGCTGCGCTTGCGCTTCGAGATCGGTTCGTACTTTTTTGCGCAGATCATCGAGCGACTCGACTTCGTCACCGAGACTTTGCGCCCATTCATCGTCCATCTCGGGAAGTTCTTTGATGCGCACCGCGCTGACCTTAACGGTGTACTCGACAGACTTGCCGGCGAGGCCTTTTGCGCTGAAATTCTCAGGATAATCGACCAAAAACGTCTTTTCGTCGTCAGCTTTCGCCCCCGTGAGATTGTCGGTCATTTCCTGGACCACGCCTTCGCCACCAAGCACCACGTCAACATCTTCGACGTTGATTGGCTCAGCTTCTGGATCGTTTCGGAACTTGCCGTGGAAATTTGCGGTGACGGTGTCGCCAACCTGCGCGCCACGATCTTCGACGGGTTGCAGCGCCGCAGAGTTTTCGCGCAAGCCGTCGATTACGCGATTCACATCTTCGTCAGTGATTGGCTTCGTGCGGCGCGCGACTTCGATGCCCTTGTATTCGCCGAGTGTGATCTCAGGCAGCACGTCCACGTTTACATTGAACGAGATCGGCTTCTGGCCCAGTTGGTCCAACCCTTCGTTGTTTTCGAGATTCAACTCAGGCTCGCCGAGCGCTTCAAGCTTGTGCTCGGTGATTGCCGACTGCACTGCATTGGGCAGCAGTTCCCGCAGCACTTCGGTGCGAATTTGATCTTTGAAGCGCGTGCGCACGACCGCGCGCGGCGCATGTCCGGGACGAAAGCCAGGAACGTTTGCAGCCTTCGCATAATTATCGCTGACGCGATCGTAAACCGCGCGCACGGCATCAGCCTCGATCACCACATCGATCTGTTTCCGGGTTGAAGAGATTTCTTTGAGTTCTGTTTTCATAAACGCAGAAGTCAGATTTCGGATGTCAGAAGTTGATTTCCCCTCGAGCAACGGTCACTGACTTCTGACTACTGATCTCTGACCTCTGTTCTTTGGTGCGAAAGGGGGGACTCGAACCCCCACACCTTTCGGTACCAGATCCTAAGTCTGGCGCGTCTGCCAATTCCGCCACTTTCGCACTCAGGCGAGCATAGCATAGCGGATCATTCGTTACAGAACCGCGAGCGGTAGCGAGTGGATGCCGCACAAAACTTGAAGGGGCCGGGAGGGTTTCTTGCAGCGTTCCGCTTCGCATCCGCTCGCTACCGCTCGCGGTTCTGTAACGACGCGAACCTTCTCACCGCGAGATAGACCGGCGCACTGATCGCCAGCAGTCCCAGTGCCCAGAGACTATTTTTCGTGTCGGCCTTAACAGCGCCGGCGAGAAATGCAATTGAGCCGGCGATTACGATCAACGTCGTCCAGGGATAACCCCAAACACGATATGGCCGCGGCAACTCAGGTTCGCGTCGTCGTAAAACGATCACCGAAATGAAGGCCATTGTGTAATAGCACACGAAAAAGAAAGCGACGACCGCCAGCACCTGATTGAAGGTGCCGCTGAGGATGAAGAGGACCGCGACGATGGTGCTGATGAGCAGCGTGATCGTCGGCGTGCCTCCCCGGTTCACCGACCGGCCGTGGTGCGTAAATAAACCGTCGCAACTCATCGCGTAGAGCGTGCGCGGCGCGCTCAGCGTGTACGCATTGATCGTGCTCAACATTGAAATGATCGCGAGCACGCGGATGACGGTGTCGCCTCGTGTACCAAAGATCGCAGTGGCCGCCGTGCCGACGGCGAGTTCATCTCCCGCGATGCGCGAAATGCCGAGCACGTGCACGAGCGCCAAATTTATCAAAACATAAATGGCTATCACGGCTAACACGCCGCCAAACATCGAGATCGTCACGTCGCGCTTCGGATTACGCACTTCGCTGCCGAAATAACAGACGCCGTACCAGCCGTCATACGTGTATAAGACGCTCTGCAACGCGATGATGATTGCAGCGAAAAGAGCGAGCCCGTGCGGGACCGCGAGCGGCGTCGCCATCGCTGACGTGTTTGCGGCAGGATGAATAAGCGCGACGATAGCAAAGGCGATGAATGCCAGAACTTTGATTAAGCTCGTCACGTTTTGCGTGTAGCTGCCCCAAAGAACTCCGCGCCAGTGCAAGAGAGCGAAAAGCAGCGTCACGATTAGCGCGACCGCCTTTTGATGAGTGGTGAGCGTGGGAAACAGGACCCCTGTGTATTCAGCGACGACCATTGAAATCAGCGCGATGGTGGCGCAAGTCGACATCCAGTCACTCCACCCGACGATGAATCCGGCGTAACTTCCGAGCGCGCGATGCGCGAAAACATAAAAGCCACCCGAGCGCGGAATCATCGTGCCGAGTTCAGCCACCGAAATCGTGCCCAGCAATGCGTAAACGCCGCCGACAATCCAAATGCCGATGAAGAGTGAAGGAGTCGGCAGTTGCGTAGCCACTTCGCCTGGAGTGCGCAGGATGCCCATGCCGATCGTGCCGCCGAGTGTGACGGCGAGACCAAAGGTGACGCCGAGGACGCGGAGGAGTGAACCATGCGACTGGTGACTCAAAGAATCCGAGGATGCGTTCATGTTAAGTCCCGCTGCGCGCGATCGAAATAGATCAGGTTGATAAACCGGAGCGCGGGCATCCTTGCCCGCAAAGCGTGCGCAGCACGCTCAAATGCGGTTCGCGCTTCGCGCTCATGCGGGCAGAGATGCCCGCGCTCCAGTTAGGGACAATTCCATCTACAGGGTCCTGGTGACTTTCGATAACGAACGCGGCTTGTCGGGATCCAAACCTTTTGCTTCGGCCAGCATTGCCGCGAACAATTGCGCCGGAATGATGTAAGGAATCGGCGCGAGGAATTCATCGATTTCGCGCGGCATGATGATCGAACGCGAGCACATCGCAGCCGCGTCGAGATCCGCCGTGATCGCCAGCGTGTCGGCCTTCAATTCCTGCAGCCGTTTGATTAAATCTTTCGTGTCGTCGAGCATGGCTCCCGGTGGCGCGAACAGGATCACCGGAAAGTGACGCTCGATCATGGCTACTGGTCCATGCAGAAAATCGGCCGAAGAAAATCGCTCGGCGACGACGTAGCAAGTCTCCATCAACTTTAGCGCGAACTCATACGCGTTTGCATAGGCGAGGCCGCGGCCCACCACCACGCAATTTTCCATGAACGTATAACGCTGCACGAGTTCGACAATTGCCGGCTTTTGTTCCAGGGCGCACGCCGCAAACTCCGGAATCTTTTGATATTCAATCGCGCGCTGATCTCCGGCGAGCGCCGAGGCCATCATGTAGAACAGCATCATCTGTCCGGTGAATGTTTTGGTGGCGGCTACTGATTGCTCGCGTCCGCCGTGCATCAGTAGAGTTTCATCGACCAGTTTCACCATCGCCGATGAAGGCTCGTTCGTGATCCCAATCGTGAACGCGCCGCAGTTACGTGCGTTATCGAGCACACGATTGATGTCTTCGCCTTCGCCCGATTGCGAGACGCCGATTACCAGAGCGTGTTTTAGATCGAGCTTGGCGCGATAGATCGTGTGGATCGATGGCGCAGACAGCGAAACCGGAATGCCGGTGGTAATTTCAAGCAGGTATCGTCCAAAGAGCGCGGCGTTATCGGAACTGCCGCGGGCGACCAGCACGATCAGATGGATGTCCCTGGCGGCGAGCGATTGGGCCAGTCGAGTGATCTTGACGCGCTCCTCCGTGATGGTTCGCGCGAGCGCGTCGGGCTGCTGAAAGATCTCCTGAAGCATTAGAGACGACATAAATCGATTCAACTGTAGGGGCAGGGCTTGTCCCTGCCCGGTTTGGATTTGACGAATGGGGCAGGGACGAGCCCTGCCCCTACAGTTTCACTTTGTAATCACAGCCATGATCGGGTAAATAGTCTCGCGTCCTGATGAAACTGCTAAATCAAAATTTTATAGAAGCCATAAATACATTAGAGCAATGGGCATAACTGTAACACGATCCGAAATCCCGCGACTCTTAATCGTTGCCGTGTGCGCGCTTGTTTGTGCGTCGGCGCAGGCTCAATCAAACAGCATTCAAATCATTCCGGCGCCGAAGCAAGTGACACCGGGCGAAGGATCGTTTCAGTTGCGCGACGCGCGGGTGGTGCTGGCGGAGGGAAGGTCTGGTGAGGATCAATTCGCGGCGCAGGATTTTATCGATGACGCAAAAGCGGCGGCGAGCGTTTCGTTGTCGCTCACGCGCGGCGCCCGAAAGAGCATTTTGATTGGCCGCCTCGATTCGCTGGCGATAGCGCAGGCGCTGAAGCGAATGGGCGCGATTCCCCCCGCGACGTTGGGTGAGGAAGGTTACGTCGTGTTTGCCAACGCCGATCAGGTCGTAGTAGCGGGCAATAAGGC
>CBFHBI010000239.1:0-5304 GCA_965653755.1 uncultured Blastocatellia bacterium | reverse complement strand
CTGGGCGTCCTGGTGCGGTCCATGCCGCGCAGAGATTCCTGATTACGAGAAAGTGAGAAAGGAATTCGCGGGCAAACCGGTAACGTTTATCGGTTTGACCACCGAAGACCCGCGTTCGGCTGAGCGCGTAAAGAAGTTTGCGCGCGACGTCAATTTTGGTTTTCTGCTCGGCTGGGCCGATCGCGACACGGCAAGAACACTCATGAATGGCCGCAATGTGATCCCGCAAACGCTCGTGCTCTCAAGCGACGGCCACATCGTGAGCCATTGGCATGGCTACTCGCGCGGAGAGAGCCGCGATCGATTGAAGCAAACGATTCAACATGCCCTCGCCGAGACTAATCAATCAACGCAAAAATAGCATCGCGTAGCTTTTCAGTTTTCTCCAGCGAACAGTTAAGATGCTCGTTCATGTCAACGAGCGAATCTGCAAAATGCGCGCATCTCGTCGAGGTTTGGCGCGGTCCAATCATCGAGTCGCGGCACAGCGGCCACCTGATTGCGGTCGACGCATCCGGCGCGACTATTACTTCGCTCGGCTCGCCCGATGAAGTTACGTACCTCCGTTCCTCTGGCAAACCTTTTCAGGCCCTGCCGGTCGTCGCTTCCGGCGCCGCCGATCGATTTGGATTCACGGAACAAGAAGTTGCGATTGCGTGCGGCTCGCATAACGGCGAACCGATTCATGTCGCAACCGTTCGGTCGATGCTCGAGAAGATCGGGCTAGATGAATCAGCGCTTAAGTGCGGCGCGAACGAGCCTTACAGCGTCGATGTTGCGCGCGAGATGATTCGCAAGGGTTAATCGCCGCAGCCGATTCAGAACAACTGCTCAGGCAAGCACGCCGGGATGTTGGCGTTGGCGAAGCACATCGGCGCGCCGACCGAGAGCTACGATGAATTGTCAAACCCGGTGCAGCAGATGGTCCTGCAAACCGTATCGGAGTTTTCTGGCGTAGCAATTAGCGAGATCGAGATCGGTATTGATGGCTGCGGCGTACCGGTGTTCGGCGTCTCTGTGCGCGCCATGGCGCTGATGTACGCACGTCTGGTGGCGCCACCAGACGAGATGTCAGGCGAAACGCGTGCTGCCTGCAAGCGAATCGTGCAAGCAATGGCTGAGTTCCCGTTGATGATTGGCGGCAGCAAAGATCGTCTGGACACGGAATTGATACGCACGGCTGCGGGAAGATTGATTTCCAAGATCGGCGCCGAGGGTGTCTACACCGTCGGCGTGTTGCCGTCGGCGGAATGGCCCAAAGGCATCGGCCTCGCGCTCAAAGTCGAGGACGGTGACAACACTCGCGCGCGGCCACCGGCGGTGATAGATGCATTGCGACAGCTTGGCGTCTTATCGCCTGAGCATCTCGAGGCGTTGTCGAATTATTCGCCCATCGCAATTACGAATCGGCGCGGCGACAGAGTCGGTGAAGCGCGCGCAGCATTCATTCTAGACATCGTGACCCCGACATAAATGTGGCGTTGGGTCATTTCTCTAGCCCAGGCGTTTACGCCTGGGAAACGCGACGAGAATCGTAATTGGAGTCTCCTTCAGGAGGCTTCCCGTCCTAAGACCCATGAATGGATCTGCGACGTCGTCCAACGTCTCTTTCCCCAGGCGTGAACGCCTGGGCTAGAGAAAAAATCTTGACCGACTCTTCATCAAACTCACCGTTGCTGGCACGTGATTCATACGGCAACGTCGATTACGATTCGTTGCCGGACGTGATTCAGTGGTTTCTGGATTACGACGAACGCGTCGCGATTATCAAGCACTCGCGGGTTGAAGAGCTCTTTCAATGGAAGCAGGAGCAAAGCCGCAAAGCGGGCGAGGACGTTTTCAATTTCAGCCGGGCGGAAGATCGCCTGGCCATCGGAATCCTGCAATCGGTCGCTCATAATCCGGCGGAACGCGAACTTCACGCCTGGATCGGACAGTTATTGAATGCTTTGCAAGAAGCTTCGAAGCGGACCGAAGAAATATCTACGGCGTACGGCCTCGAGATGAAGAGCAACCGCTCGATTGTCCAGGAGTCGCAGAAAATTCCCGCCGCCAACACGCGCGACGCGTTTTTGATCGATTGCTGGCTGGAGAGCTTGTGCACGGCCGAGGTTCGCGTGCTCGGTTGGTTATATCGAGAGTTCTACGGCCGTCCCTTTCATCCCAATAATTTTTGATTCCATCCCTGCGAAGTGTGATCCCGATCAGTCGGATTTATTAGCGGCACGTGATGATCCGGTCGCTACCGCTCTCGGTTCTGACACGGCCTCGTTCGCCTTTCGTGTTGCGAGCGGTTTCGATGCATGATTGTCATTAATCTGTATTGAACAATTACGCAAGCCACAATCTTTCGTGAGGGCCCGCGTTTCGTCCGACCGATCACCAAAACCTCGATTCGCTAAATTTCAAACGGCAAATCGTGGACTCACAATTTCAAATTCGGAGTTCTGCATTATTGGCACAACCATTGCTCAAGCCAGACACGACAAGAAGGCAAAAGGGTAGTTAATCGGGTCAGGCTCTTTGATTGAAGTTGTAAGGCGCTTTGGGGGAGGCACTTTACATCTGAGCAGTGGCGGCTCTTTCGGGGGAACGGAGTTGCCGATAACGGTCAGAGAGCACAAAGGCGAGGCTGCTGACAAGGCGGTCTGCCAGAGGCTAGGGGGAGCCTCGGCAGAACTTATCAGCAGCCACAAGCCTATTAGGGCTCCGATAAACAAAACACGAACGCGGTTGACTTGGTGAGTCAGCCGCGTTTTTGTTTTTTCGGTGACGCGATCAATCCGGCGGCTCTGCCGCAGCACGCGTGCGGAAAGCCTATGGCTTTCCGTGAAATGCTATTTAGAGATTTTCGGAGGCTGTGCCTTGACGGAGGCGTAGCCTCCGATAATCAAAAGAGTCTCCTTCACGGTAAGGCAGACCCTTACCGCACTGTGCGGCAGCGGAGCTGCAACGCGTTTTGATCATCTCGCACTCGCTGTTACACTCGCCGTTCGTTCTTCTATTCACAATTTACGATTCACTATTCACGCGCCCGTGTCTGCTCCAAACATTGAAACCATCGTGTCCCTCGCGAAGCGTCGCGGCTTCGTCTATCCATCGTCAGAAATTTACGGCGGCCTTGGCAGTGCTTGGGACTACGGGCCGATGGGCGTCGAACTCGCGAACAACGTGCGCCAAGCGTGGTGGCGTTGGATGGTTTACGAACGCGATGATATGGAAGGGCTTGATTCGTCAATCATCCTGAATCGAAAGATTTGGAAGTATTCGGGACACGAAGAGACGTTTACCGATCCACTGGTTGATTGCCGCGAGTGCAAAACACGCCTGCGTGCCGATAAGTTGGAAGATGGTAAGTGTCCGAACTGCGGTTCGGGGAATCTCACAGAGCCGCGGCCTTTCAATCTCATGTTCCAAACCCATGTCGGGGCCACAGCCGAAGACGATCCAGATGCACTCGTCTATCTGCGGCCCGAAACCGCGCAGGGTATCTTCATAAATTTTCTCAACGTGCTGAACACGAGTCGCCGCAAGCTTCCTTTTGGCGTCGCGCAAATCGGCAAGTCGTTTCGCAACGAAGTCACGCCTGGCAATTTCATCTTTCGCACGCGTGAATTCGAACAGATGGAGATGGAATATTTCGTCAAGCCCGGCGAAGACGAAGCCGCGCATCAGGAGTGGATTGACGCTTGTCATCAATGGTTTCAATCGATCGGCATCTCGGCCGATAACCTTCGGCTTTACGAGCAGCCCAAAGAAGAGTTGGCCCACTACGCGAAGCGCACGGTCGATATTCAGTATCGCTTCTTTCCCGAACGCGAAGAGGACGAGCGTCAATGGGACGAATTGATGGGCATCGCCAATCGCACCGACTTCGATCTCAAAACACATTCAAAGAAACCGGAAGACTCAGAAGGGAAGCGAGTTAATCCGGAATCGACCGAAGACCTTTCTTACTTCGACGAACAAACCAAGCAACGATTTTATCCTTACGTGATCGAACCAGCGGCCGGCGTGAATCGCACTGTCCTGGCGCTGCTGATGGATGCGTATTCAGAGAAGACCAACGACAAGGGTGAAACCCGCGTTATCTTGAAGCTGCATCATTCGATGGCGCCAATCAAGGTCGCCGTGCTGCCGCTCGCGAAGAACAAACCTGAAATTGTGGGCATGGCGAAAGCGATTAAGCGCTCATTGCAGCCCGTCATGCGCGCGGTCTATGACGACACCGGCGGCATCGGCAAACTCTACGCGCGGCAGGACGAAATCGGCACACCGTTCTGTGTCACCGTCGATCACCAATCGCTCGAAGACGAAGCAGTGACGGTGCGCGATCGTGATACATGGGAACAGGAACGCGTGAAGGTGAGCGATTTATCAACGCATTTACTGGCGAGGTTCGCGCCGGAGCCGCGGTAGTGTCAGAAGCCCGACCGTAAGGGAGCGCTGGTTGTGTTGAAGACTGTTATGGAACGAAACAAGGCTCTCGCAATTTCATTTCTGAAAGACGCCGCCACCGGCAAACTCGACGAAGCCTATGCTCTCGTCAGTTCGGACTTCCGTCATCACAATCCACACTTTGCGGGTAACGCCGAATCGTTGAAAGCGGGCATGGCCGACGCGCACAAACAATTTCCGAATACGAGAATAGAAATCCAGCGCGCAATCGAGGAAGGCGATCTGGTCGCAGTTCACTCACGCGTGCAGCACGCGCCCGACAGACCGGCGATTGCCGTCGTGCACATCTTCAGATTCGAAGGCGGTCGGGTTGCTGAGTTGTGGGATGTGGGAATGGAAGTGCCGCAAGACTCACCGAATGAGAATGGCGCTTTCTAAGTAGCGCAAGTTGCTAATCTGCGTGGTCTTCAAGCCTGATATCTTGTCCGCGTGAGCGGACACTTGAAAGTAGCCCAGCGCTTCAGCGCTGGGAATCAATTCACAAAAAAAAGAACAAGCCCGCGAAGCGGTCGACAGATGCGAGTTGCACAATCGCGTCCGCTGTCGCCCGCTTCGCGGGCTTGAAAAATCTTACCGTCATGTTCCCAGCCTTGAAGGGCTGGGCTATTTTCAATCGTCCGCTGCGCGGACTCAACCCAAAACTCTGACCAAGTGATAATGCTTCGCGCACTTCCGCAGTGCCAACACTTGCCTTGATTCCTCTTCAACTGTCGAGTACGTCGCGAACTTTTTGAGCCAGGAACTGCGGTGGAAACGGTTTCTGAATGAACGGCGTGTCGGCGTCCAGCACGCCGTGATGAACGATCGCATCGTCGGTGTAGCCGGACATAAACAGCACCTTCATTT
>CBFHBI010000238.1:0-5320 GCA_965653755.1 uncultured Blastocatellia bacterium | reverse complement strand
GGAATTCGCGGCGCGCTGAATGATCAGCGGTGGCGGCGATGGCCGAACGTACTTGCCAATTGCGAACGCCGTAATCGCCACAGCGAAGGTTGCGATCAGCGGACGCACCCGAACAAACTGTCCGAGACGCCGCGCGCATTCGTCGCACAAACTCCCTGCAAAACGCGCTCGCCAGCCTGTGCGCGCGAGCCGTTCGCCACATTCGACGCAGAAATTCGAGGCACGCATAGCGGGAGTCCTTGCCAGGTTGGCCGCATTATATTTCATCGCGAATCCAAATCAACCAATTCGGCTGGAACTGCAACCAAACTGTGAAGAGATTCGTCTAGCAAGCGTTAGATTCTGTCAGTTGCAAGACCGTCGGAGCGCAGGCATACTCAGGCAACCCAGCAAACCTTGATTCGAATGTTCAGCCTCAGAGTCCAAGTCTTGACGCCGAATTTCGGCCCGCGTTTTCGCGTGCTGGCATTGTTGATGGGCGCCAGCTTAATGCTGGTTTCGGTCGCGCGCGCGCAGGACGACGTTCTCAAGACTGAGACTTCGCTGGTGCAACTGAATGTCGGCGTCGTCGATAAGCAGGGCAACTCGATCACGAATTTATCTGCGAAGGACTTCGTTATCTATGAAGACGGCGTGCGCAGTCCGATCGTGCATTTCGAACCTACCGAGGCGCCGTTTAGTTTGGTGATGCTGCTGGACACGTCAGGTTCGACGGTCACATTTCGTCAGCAGATTCAAGGAGCCGCGCTCAGATTTTTGGATGCGCTGCGCCCGGAGGACCGCGTGGCTGTGGTTGATTTCAACGGCAAGGGCACGAAGTTGCAGCTTCCATTTTCCACCGACCGGCATCGCATCGCCTACACGATCGGCGTGGTGCTATCGACCGGCAGAGGCGAAACGCCTTTGTATGATGCTCTGAAGTTTTCGGTGAAGGAGTTGTCGCACGAAGCGCCGCGGCGACGCAAAGCGATCGTAGTGCTGACCGACGGTTTGGACACCGAGGCGCGTAACAGTGATCGTTCTGTCGTCAGTAAGGCGTCCGGCGATGGTGTTGAATCGGCAATTAAAGCCGAAACGAACTCGCAGCTAGTCTCGGTTCTCACTCAAGCCGATCGGGAAGGCGTGACCATCTTTCCGCTGGCTCTTCCTTCCGGCGATCCCAGGCGTTTGCCGCTGCAAGATCCGGGAATCACCGCGATGTACGCCGCAGCCCGCGCGCGCTTGCAATTGCTCGCGGACCGTACTGGCGGCCGCCTGCACGAAATCCATCGGTTGGATGATCTGTCAAACCTGTACGCTCGTGTGGCGGCGGACTTGCGGACTTTGTACACGGTGGTCTATCAGCCGCCGAATCCGTCTCTGCGTGACGGCAAGTGGCGTGAGATTCGCGTCGAAGTCGCGCGCGGCGATCTGGTCGCCAGCACCAAGCCGGGATATTTCGCGTAGTGAGTTTCAGGTTTAAGGTTTCAAGTTTCAGGTTGGTTTGATCGCGAACTTGAAACTTGAAACTTGAAACCTTAAACTCGTTTTCATCCTACCCGCGCCCGTAGCTCAGTTGGATAGAGCGTTGGTCTACGAAACCAAAGGTCGCATGTTCGAATCATGCCGGGCGCACCAGCTTTTCAGAATTCCGCGGAGCTTCCCTAAAATTCGTTAAGCCAATGTGATGTCGTCACGCGAGACCGGCTCCTAAGCTATTCACACAGTCGTAAGTGTTCTAAGATATCGCTAACAAAATGCTCGGGCAGCGACGTGGCGTCGAACAAATCTCAAGTGCCGGAAACCGGGAATCGCTGACTTCTTAGCTCGGCATCTCATTACGCTTAACCGGCATCAATGAGATCGCGCGCCATTCATATCAGCGAGAGCCAGCCATCAAATCGCGATGAAGGGTTTCCTCTTAGCGACTTCAGTCTTCTTTGCTCTCTTGCTCGCAAGGGCCGGTAGCCCTGCGCCTCAACGGAAACCAACGCCAACGCCGTCACCGACGCCGTCGACGCCGCTGCTGGAAGTCGAGCCGCCGCCGACTAAGTTGGACTCCGCGTCCGGGCAAGCATCGCCGACCCCAAATTCCCAACTGAGGATCGAGGACGAAATTGACGACAAACATCCGCTCATCACCAATACCGATCTCATTACTCTCAATGTGACGGTGACCGATGCTTATGGGCGTTACGTATCAGGCCTGAGTAAGAAGGCCTTTACGGTCTTTGACGACGACCGGCAGCAGGAGATCACTTTCTTCAGCGATGCGGACGCTACCGTCAGCGTGGGAATTGTGTTTGATGCGACTGGGTCGATGAGCGGTGAAAAGATTGGACGCGCCATGAGCGCGCTCAAACACTTCATCGATGCCAGTGATCCGAAAGACGAGTACTTCCTCATCGATCTGCAAAACGGCCGCGCGAACCTGCTGGCCGATCGCACCCGTGATGGCCAGGCCATTCTGGACAAGCTCACCTTCATAAAGACCAAGGGGAGCACTGCCTTTTACGACGGCGTCTATTTGGCGGCCGAGCGCGTGCAACGCGGTGCTTATCCGAAACGGGCAGTGCTGGTGATTAGCGATGGACAGGATAACAACTCGCGCTACACCTTCAATCAGCTAAAGCAATCTTTGAAAGAATCCGACGTGATGGTCTACTCGATCGGAATCGAGGAATCCCCGTTTAGCGAATTAGTCGCCGGAGGAGCGGCGATTCTCGATCAAATATCAAACCTTTCAGGGGGCAAAGCTTTTTATCCACGCGGCTCCGTCGAGATGGACGACATCTTTGAGCAAATCGCCCTGGATTTGCGCCATCAATATTCGATCGCTTTTCGACCATCCAAATTTGCGCTCGACGGCACGTGGCACAAGTTGACGGTCAAGATTAGCCCGCCTCGCGGCATGCCGCGCCTCTGGGTCCGCACTAAGTCCGGTTACTATGCCGTCGCCAGCCCGAAGTGACAGCCGAGTCAACAGTACTCACCTAATTAAAACCCAGGTCCTGACGCTCGAACTAAGCACAGCGCGAATACAGTCTTCACCTATTCCATGCTTCGAGTCATCGTGAGTTAAACTCATTCGGAATCATGCAGCCTCACAGAGTATCTGAGACGCGCGAACTAAAGCCCGAACAAAAGATTGCTGCGCACACGCTCGATCGGCATCTGTCGGTAACGGCCGGTCCGGGCGCCGGCAAGACATTCGTGCTGGTTGAGCGCTACCTTGAAATCCTGCGCGCCAAGAAAATTTCCGTCGAGAACATCGTCGCAATCACCTTTACCAACCGGGCAGCGAACGAGATGCGTCAGCGCGTGCGCCAACGCATCGATAGCCTGCTGCGCACATCATCCGCCAAGGAACGCGAGCGTTGGCTGCGGCACAAACGCACGCTCGACGGCGCGGTGATCACGACCATTCATGGTTTGTGTTCGCGGCTGCTGCATGAGTTTCCCGTCGAAGCTAACATCGATCCGCAATTCGTGCTGCTGGACGAGCATCAATCGATCATGATGCTCGAAGCCGTGGTCGAAGAAGCTTTGACCGAATCAATCCATCGCGGCGACGAAACTATCCTGCAATTCACTCAGGGCACCGGCCGCGCCGCGTTGGTAAGTGCGCTGGTCGAACTATATCGGCAATATCGCGACCAGGGATTGGCGCTAGATCGGCTGGCGCATTTGACGCGCGCCGGTCACGCGGCCGAAATCGATTACGCGAAGGCTGTGTAAGAGCTCGACGGGCACGTGGCCCAACTTCTGTCGGCAACTCGGCTTTCGCCGAAAGCCGAGGAGAAACGCGCGCAATTCGCCGCCGGGTGGCCCGCGCTGCGCACCACGCTGGCTCAGGCGCCGACTGAAAAGACGATCGGTTCATACACCCAGGCGATTGAAGATTTTTGGGAGGTGCGGCCGAAGAAAGGAACGCATCCGGCGATTGAACGGATCGATCCGCTGCTCTGGGGAGATGAACCCGGCGTTAACGATTGCTTGCGTGGCCGAGTGCCGGCGATCGGTTTCGATCTGCTGGCGCAAAAATATGCGCTGGCGCTGCTGCGTCTGCTGCGCGAAATCGAGGTGCGTCTCGACGCCGAAAAGCAGCGCCTCTCAGTGCTGGATTTCGACGATCTGCAGTTGCGGACGATCAGGCTGCTCGATGAGCCGGCCGTAAGCGCGCGTGTCTCCGAACGCTACCGGTACTTTCTGGTCGATGAATTTCAGGACACGAACGGGTTGCAACGCGATCTGTTGACCAAGTTGGCGCTGGGCCACGGCGCGAACTTGTTCATCGTCGGCGATCGCAAGCAATCGATTTACGGCTTCCGCGGCGCAGACGTGGACGTGTTCGGCGAGATGACCGACCTGATTGAAAGCGCGGGCGGTCTGCAGCAACCTCTGCTTTTTAATTTCCGCAGTCAGAAACCGCTCATCGAGGCGCTGAACTTTTTATTCGCGAAGATCTTTCAAGGCAGGGCCGAAGTCCCGGTCGGCGCGGTCGGCGAACTTGGCTACGTCGAACACGAACCGAGTGTCGCGGTGCGCGAAGCGGAAAACGATCCGCCGCACGTTGAATTTCTGTTGACCGCGATGCGCGAAGACGAAGAGTCGAACGGCGCGCGGCGATATCGCTCCAACTATGGGGCGCACGAACGCGACGCCGAGCAAGTCGCCGCACGCATCAAAGCCCTCACCCATGACTCAATAGACAACCACTCGAATCAGCCGCGAGTCGCGTACAAAGACATTGCCATTCTACTGCGCGCGTTCACCGGCGTTTGGACTTACGAAAGCGCCTTGCGGCGCGCCGGCATTCCGTATCTGACGGTCCAGGGCAAAGGCTTCTATCAACGCGAAGAGATTACCGATCTGATCCAACTGCTGCGCTTTCTCGATAACACGACTGACGAATTGGCGCTGGCGGCAATCCTGCGTTCACCGCTCGGTGGAATTTCAGACAACACGCTGTTCGCCTTGCGGTGCGCGCCCTGGATTGACGAACAGGGTGAACCCACGCGTCTGCATCGGCGAAATTTGCTGCGCGCTTTGCGGCGGCATCGCCAAATACAATTTATCGACGATGACGAACAGGCCGCGCTGGATCGCATTGCCGATTGGATTGAAGTGATGATTGCGCGGCGCCATCGATACGGCATTACCGAGCTGTTGCGTTATGCCGTTTCCTCGTCTGAATTCTTAACGATCATCGCGACGAACTTCGACGGCGCGCAGCGCGTGGCGAATGTCGAAAAGCTCTTTCGTCTGGCGGAGCAATTCGAAAAATCGGGCCATTTGTTTCGGGACTTTGTCCATTACGTGGGAGAGTTCCTGGCCATCG
>CBFHBI010000237.1:0-5331 GCA_965653755.1 uncultured Blastocatellia bacterium | reverse complement strand
AACTACAAAACGAGCCGGAGACTAAGGGATTCATATTGGTCTATCGCACGCGCCGCGATCTTCCCGGCCTAAATAACGCTTTGGCGTTGAGAAGCAAATACTACCTCGTCAATACTCGGGGTGTAGCGCGGCAGAAGATTGTGACGGTTGATGCGGGGGAAGCAGATTGTATGATGCAAGAGCTTTGGATCGTTCCTCCGGGCAAAGCGCCCACGCCGCGAGAAGATGCTTACCAACGCTATTTTCCCGACTTTGGTTCGCCCCGAAAGTTTTATGAATATGGTTTTGAGCCAAGCGATCTGCACGCTCGCTCGGCCACTGACGATCCCGATGCGGCTGAATATCTCGAAGCCTTTGCGGTTCAGCTACGGAAAGAACTGCACGCAAGGGCCTGCATCATAGTCTATGCTCAATACAATCCGCGTCCGGGTTTAGTTGACAACGGCGATTATGAGCCCGTCGCTGATGTTAGGTTAGATCCAAGATTGGTCGCGCGGAGACGTCTGGCGCTTGAACAAAGACGTTTGACTAAAGTTTACGGAATTTCAATAAACCGAATAAGGTTGGTGGTCGGCGGATATCGAAAGCGGCGCGCGGTGGAACTTTGGATTGTGCCGCGCGGGGAACATCTTCCGATTCCCACGCCAAATTCGTTTCCACCAAATCGCCGTCACAAAGGTGTCTGACGATGCGCTTCTCCCGCAATCAAATCATCGGCGCAATTCTCCTCCTCACGATCATCTGGCTCGTGATCGCGATTCGATTTATTATCGCGCGGTAACGCAAACTGTCAGTTTGCGGCTTAGCCATTGCCAGTGCTCTCAAAACCAGACGAATCGCAAACTAGAAGTTTGCGCCACATCATCGCCATCGTTGGCCCAACGGCGTCGGGCAAGAGCGCTTTAGGAATCGAAATTGCGCTTCGACTTGGCGGCGATATTATCAATTGTGATTCAGTTCAGGTCTATCAGCAGATTGAAATCGCCACGGCGAAGGTGCCGCTGAACAAAAGACGGGGTGTTCCCCATCACCTCATCGATTTTGTTTCGCCACATGAAACCTTTACGGCTGCGGATTGGGCCCGCGCGGCCATCCAGTCGATCGAGGAGATTGAGTCACGCGGGTGCGTGCCGCTGCTGGTGGGCGGCACCGGTTTTTATCTTCGCGCTCTGCGCCAACCTTTGTTTTCCAGTCCGGCAACCAACTACAACCTGCGAAGGCGCTTGACCAGAATTAGGGAGCGTTACGGCCCAGAGCGGCTGCATCGCATTCTCACAAAATTCGATTCCGGAGAAGCCAACAACTTGCACGCGCGCGACTGGCCAAGGGTGCAGCGCGCAATTGAGTTTTATCTGCAAACAGGCGACAGAATTTCCGAACAGCGGCCTTTACGACCATTACCACCTGATTTGGCAGAACGAATTCGCATCTTTGTTTTGAATCCGCCGCGTCAAGAGTTGTACTCGCGCATCAACACCCGTACTGAAAATCATTTCGCAGCCGGACTGGTCGATGAGGTGGAACGTCTACTCAAACAAGGCGTGCCCGCCAACTCGACGGCGCTCGGTGCACACGGCTATCGCAGAGTTGTTGAGTATCTCCAGGGCAAGCGTTCGCTCGAGAGCGCGCTCGAACAGACGAAACTCGACGTGCGTCATTATGCGAAGCGGCAGCTCACCTGGTTTCGGCGTGAGCCTGGTGTCGAATGGATTGAAGGCTTCGGTGATAATCCGGAGGTGCAAGCCCGGGTGTCGTCATTGCTCTCCTGAGGCGTACACCCCTTACTAATCAGAAAAAATATCGACAGAAAATTGGTCGCCAGCTTCAATTCGCTGTTATACTCTGAGCTTCCTTGGGAAATCACGTTAGGGTGAATTCGCTTCGGTGGACGCAAAGCAAGCACCACAGAACATCCAGGATGGTTTTTTGAATCTCGCGCGGCGCGAGAAGACGACCGTCACGATCTATCTCGTCAACGGCGCCAAGTTGCTCGGCCGTATCAAGAGCTTCGACAAGTTTTCGTTGTTGCTGGAAACCGGCGCGCAGGAGCAATTGATTTTCAAGCACGCCATCTCAACGATTTCCCAGGCGCGGCGCTCAACTGGCGAACTGCGCCATTCATCGATCCCGGCAGAAGCTCCATCAGATCAACCACACGAACCGCCGCCCGCCTAGACTGTTTGTTCCCGCATGGCTGGCGTTTTTATCACCTTCGAAGGAATTGATGGCTGCGGAAAATCGACGCAGCTACGTATGCTCGCCAGCGAATTGCGCGCGCGCCGACTCCAAGTAATCAACACGCGCGAACCGGGCGGCACGACGCTGGGAAAAAAGTTACGCGCCGCGCTGCTGGATGTCGAAGAACAGGTCGATCCGCTCGCAGAGTTGTTGGTATTTGCCGCCGATCGCGCGCAACACGTGCGGACACTTCTTCGTCCGGCGCTGGCGCAGAACAAGATCGTGATCTCCGATCGATATGCGGATGCCACCGTCGCTTATCAGGGCTCGGGCCGCGGGTTCGAGCCAAAATTGATCGAGCAAATCGTGCAGCTCGCAACCGAAGGGTTGATACCTGATCTGACTCTATTATTCGATCTTTCGGTGGCCGAATCGGAAGTGCGCACTCGGAAGCGCGTCGAGGCGAGGCGCAGCGACCGTTTGGACAGCGAGAATGTGGACTTTCACGAGCGTGTGCGAGAAGCCTACCTCGCCGTGGCCAGAAAAAATCCGGAACGCGTGCGCGTGATTAATGCCAGCGGTTCCGCGCAGGAAACACACGAGCTGGTAATGGACATCGTCATGCCCTTTTTGAAAGGAAGAGGATTCTTCGGTGGGGCAGTAGCCCGACCGTTAGGGAGGGCTCGTCGCTCGAAGTGAGCCCTCCCTGACGGTCGGGCTACTGCCCTTTGCCCATATGTTTTCTCATCTCATCGGCAACGAAAAAGTGAAAGAACGGCTGCAACGGCTGCTTACGGGCGGTCGTTTGCCCGGCTCGCTGCTTTTCACTGGCGAAGAAGGCGTCGGCAAGAAACTATTTGCGCTTGAAATCGCCAAAGCGTTGAACTGCCGCAATCGCGTCGGCGCTGAAGCCTGCGATGAATGCTCGTCGTGCCGGCGAATTGCAAATTCAAATTTCCCGCCATTCTCGAAAGACGAAGACGCCAAGAACCGAATCATCTGGAGCGAGCACGCCGATGTCGCGATGGCCCGTCCCTACAAACAGATCATTCGCGTTCCGGTAATGCGCGAGCTCGAACGCGAGGCGAATTTTCGCCCGTTCGAGGGCTTGGCGCGCGTCTTCATCGTCGAAGATGCCGAATACATGAACGACCAGGCCGCAAACGCGTTGCTCAAGATTCTCGAAGAGCCGCCCGCCACGACTCATTTGATTCTGACGACGACCAACCCCACGGCCCTGCTCGCGACGATTCGTTCGCGCTGCCAAGTGATCAGATTCGCGCCAGTGCGCGCGGACGAGATCGAAGCATTCCTGATCGAACAACAGGACACCGGCGAAGACGATGCCCGATTGCTCGCTCGCATCTCAAAGGGGAGCATTGGGCGAGCGTGCGCCACGGACATCGATGATTATCGCGAGCGGCGCGACGCAATGCTTCTGGTGCTAAAGGCCCTAACGGTCACCGGCAATCGCGTTCAGCTGCTGCGCGCGGCGGAAGACCTTGGCGCGGCGCGCGATCGCGCTGATTACGAAGAGAGTCTGGCGATATTCGAAACCTTAATTCGTGACGCCTGGGGCTTGGCGCTGGGCCTATCGCCTGACGCCGTCACAAACATCGATGTGCTCAACGATCTGCAAAAGATTGCAGGTGAAATGCGCAGCGAGAAAGCGGCCGCCTGGCTGTCGATTATCGAAGAGTTGCGCGGCACGTTGGAAGTGAACATCAACAAGAAGATCGCCAGTGATGGGCTAATGTTGAAGATGGCCGCCGCGTGATCGTGTCGGAAGCCCGACCGTAAGGGAGGGCCGGCTGCGGATTACACGCCTTCATCTAAAATCAGGTCAGTTGCGAGAATGGCCCTCCCTCACGGTCGGGCTTCTGACACTACAGCTCAAACCGTTCGCCGTACTGCGGCACCTCAACGGTCCAACCGAATCGTTCGCGAATCCGCGAGGCCAGCGCTTCCGCCGCAGCTGGGGCGCCGTGCGGCACGAACACGCGTCGCGGCGGCGAGGGTATGCCTTCGAGCCAGCGCACCACTTCTTTCCAATCCGCATGAGCCGAGAAGCCGCCGATCTTTTCGATATCGCATTTCACCGGAACCCATTGGCCCAGCACCCTCACCTGTTTCTCGCCGTCTGCGACCCGACGGCCCAGCGTGCCTGCGGCTTGATAGCCGACAAAGACGACGGTCGCATTCTCGTCCGGCAGCAGACGCAGCGCATGATGCAACACACGTCCGCCGTTCATCATTCCCGACGCGGCGATAATGACCCGCGCGCCTTCCATGCCGTTGATGCGCTTCGATTCGTCACGCGTGCTGCAAGCCAGCATCGAGTGCGTCCGCAGCGGCGTCGGGTTCGACTTCAAAGCTGCGGCGTATTCTTCGTCCTGCTCTTCCGTACGACGCGCGTAAGCTTGGGTTGCGGCGGCAGCCATCGGCGAATCTAAACAGACGGGCAAAATAGGAATTCGTTTTTCGTCTTCAAGTTCGCGAATGAAGTAAACAATTTCTTGCGCCCGGCCCACCGCAAATGCCGGAATCAACACTGCCCCGCCACGAGCGGCCGTCGCATTGATGATTCGTTCGAGCGCCGCTTTCGGCTCTTCCGTGTCGTGCAGACGATCGCCGTAGGTTGATTCGACGACCAGGTAATCAGTCGCCGGCGGCGTCACCGGATCGCGAATGATTGGCTGATCGTATTTGCCCAGGTCACCCGAGAAAAGTACCCGCCGCGGATCGTTAGCACCGTTAAGATGAATTAAGACCTGGCTTGAGCCCAGAATGTGGCCGGCGATGCGAAACTCAGCTTCGATGTTCTTGATGATGCGGACCGCCGCGCCGGTGTTCGGCACAACCTGCAGCAGTTTCAGTGTCTCGCGCGCGTCCTGTTCCGTGTACAACGGCAGTGCCGGCAGATGCTTCGTGACTTTGTGGCGATTGCGATAGTCGGCTTCTTCTTCCTGCAACCTGGCTGAGTCAGGCAAAAGGATCTTCATCAGATCGGCAGTGCCGGCGGAACAATAAATCGGTCCGCGAAAGCCGTGATTGACCAAACGCGGGAGATAGCCCGTGTGATCGATGTGCGCGTGCGTGATGATGACAGCGTTCACCGAAGCAGCATTTAACGGCGGTTCCTGCCAATTAAGA
>CBFHBI010000236.1:0-5385 GCA_965653755.1 uncultured Blastocatellia bacterium | reverse complement strand
GTAAAGGCTTCGTCATATCTAGCTTCGTTGTACAATAGATTGCCAAGCTGCCAACGTGGTTGAGCAAATGATGGGGCCAATTGAATTGATTGTTCCAGAGCGCTGGCGGCCCCTGCTTGGTCGCCGATCCGATCAAGCGTGACGCCGAGATCAAGCCACTCATAATAATGGTACGGCCGCAACGCCGTTGCCTGTTTCAATTCAACTACCGCTTCCTCCAACCGCCCCAGATTGACCAGTGATAGCGCTCGAGTGTAGTGTGCTTCCGGATCGTGAGGTGTGATCCTAACTGCGGCATCTGCCGTCCCTAATGTCGATTGAATTATCGCGCTGGTCGACATCATCCTGGAAAAACCCGATGCCGCGCTGTTAACTATCAAGACATAACAGCCGAATAGCCCTACCAGCGCGACCACCAACCGAACCAGGGGCTGCCATCCGAACCCTTTTCTTTGTTTTGATTCAGAATGATCCATATTTCAGTTTGGAAAGACTGTTAACCGATTCTTCATCTCAGCAACGGAATTTGCCTGAGAAGCGAACGCTCAAGGTTCGACACCTGTAACATCCCCAAGAAGCTTTCGTCGGGGTCGCCGCCGCAATCGGTTGACGTTTCGTTGCTGCGGCCTCGATACTAGTTGGTCATCGGCAATCCCTACCACCACAAGAGCCGCGAAAACTACGCCGATGCCGGTAACCTGAAGCCCGAAGTCAACCGAGCTGTGGACGCCGACGCTCAACATCCCGGCGGCAGCACCCAAGGCAGCCGCGCAGCGATAAGAATCAAGCGATTTGAACGATACCCTCAGACGCCAGACCAAAATCCCGATAAACCAGCAAGCCAGCGCGACCGCAATTAGACCGCCATTTGCTGCGAGATCCAGATAATCATTGTGCGCCTGTTCAAGCTTTATTCTTCCGGAACCTGACTGATATCTCGGGATCGCCAGGAAGTACGCACCAAACCCCACACCCGTGATGGGATGGTCCTTCACCAGTTGCCAACTCGAATGCCAGATGTCTCGACGCGTCAAACCGTCCTGTCTCTCCTCAGTGTTGGCTTGCGAGTCGATTTTCGAAGCCAACTCCTGTCCGCCCATCCACACCACGCCCGCCAGTAATGTCGCGCTGAGAAGAACTATAACAATCAGGCGCACCAACACTGATGTTTGGATGAAGCGCAACCACGCTGGCTTTGATTCACCTTGAGACAGCCGTCGCATCGAATACCAACTCAAACACATGAAGAGCAAGAAAATTGATTGGGTCACAAATCCCAAGATAGCCCCGCGCGAGTTCGACAAAACGAGAGCGGCCCAAATTATTAGAACGCCAACCAGGTAAATTGGAATGCGCTCACGTTTGACTGCGCCTCCCAACCTCAATCCGAGTCCCAACGCGATTAACATTTCCATCAGATACGCTAAGACGTTCGGCGATAGGAACTGTCCAAATCCTATCCCGGCAAACAAGAACGGCAAAACAAATCCTCGATCAGAGTCTGGGGCTTGTAAAAACTGACGCGAGATGCCAAAAAGGGCACTAGCCAAACCCAATCCAAGCAGCGCTCGCACCAGCCAATGAAATCGTCTGGATGTTGTCGTGTGGGACAGCAGTAAACCAAGGAACAGAGTCAGTGCGAGGCATTTGCGCGCAGTTAAGTAAGTCTGGTAACGATCAATAGTAATTGTGGGTTGCAAAGACAAGCGACCAACTCCAATTGACGCGGGCCACACGATCGTTTGAGAAAAGGCGTAAGCCGTTATCAATATGAGGGGTAAGAGAATCGAGAGTTTCTTTACCCGCCATTCACCTCGGAAAAGAACTTCCAAAATCCAAAGTGCAGTCAGCACAAAAACGGCGCATTCAAAAACCGACTCCCACCATTCATCCACGGCTCCGTAAGGAATTATCGAAAGCACTATGACCGTCAGAAGCAAGAGAAAAACCGTTGAGTTAAGCTTGGCCGCCCATCCCTCAATTCGATTCGAATTCGGTTTTTCGTCCGGGTTTACCGGACCTTTAGAGGATTCCTGCATCTGCTTATCACTCGTCAGTGTCCCTCAATGCCTGAGATTCGGCTGCGCAGAACTACGTCGACACTACACCTGCGGCAAGAGCTTCAATCTCATTCGCCTCTCTGTGCTCTGAAACCTGTTCAACTAATTTTGCCTCGGGTATCAATTCGTCTAGCAGGGACCGCAACCCCTGCTCGTTGCGATCTCTTACTAACTGGTTTAGTTCTTCTAAGGCCTTTTGAATCACGTTATGTGGCAGCGCGGCGATTCGGCTTACAAAGATCTTGGGATGCGAAGTGTCCGCGCTCGGTTCGGTTTCAACCGTCAATTCCTCGTAGAGCTTCTCGCCTGGACGCATTCCAGTCTCGACGATCTTGATGTCTGAATGCGGCTTCAATCCAGAGAGTGATATCAAAGTCTCGGCCAACTCCATGATCCGCACCGGCTCGCCCATATGAAGAATAAATACCTCTCCACCCTTGCCGATTGTGCTCGCCTGTAAAACGAGCTGCGCTGCCTCGGGTATGGTCATGAAATAGCGCATCATTCGCTTATCGGTAATAGTAAGTGGCCCACCTTTGCGAATCTGTTCCTGAAAGATCGGAATTGCCGAGCCGTTAGATCCGATCACATTACCAAAACGGACCGCTACCACGCGCGTGGAGTGACGGCGCGCAAGGTCTTGAACGACCAGCTCTGCCACGCGTTTTGAGGCCCCCATTATTGACGTCGGACGTACTGCTTTATCGGTGGATATCAGCACGAATGATTCGGCCGCGAACTCGCAAGCTAATTCACCCAACAACCTGGTGTTAAGCACGTTGTTCTTCACCGCTTCACTAGGATTCGACTCCATTAGCGGGACGTGCTTGTGTGCAGCCGCGTGTATCACGACTTGCGGTCGGTAATACTCAAATATGAAGCGCATCCGTGACTCGTCGCCGATGTCGGCTACCAGCGGCACGATCGAGCCGCTCACGTGGGATTCCCTAAGAGCGCGATCGATGTTGAATAATGCGAACTCAGCGCGCTCAACAAGCAAGAGCCTTTCGGGCCTGAAACGCATGGCCTGCCGGGCTAATTCAGCCCCAATCGATCCGCCCGCTCCAGTCACCATTACAGTCTTGCCGGCCAGTTCTCGGCTAATCGAGTCAATATCCAATTGCACCGGTTCCCTGCCCAGCAGATCTTCGATCTGAACGTCGCGAATCCGGCTAATCTCCACCCGGCCTTCGAGAATTTCGTACAGGCCGGGGATGATTCTCACTTTGACCGGAATCTCTTCGCATATTCGAACGATCCGCTGAATATCTTGCCGCGAGGCCTGAGCCACGGTGATAATCACGTGATCAATTCGCAAATGCTGAACCAGACGAGGCAAATCACCCGTCTTGCCCATGACCCTAACTCGATTAATCAAAGAGCCCTGTTTGGTAGAATCGTCATCGACGAATCCTGCTATAGTTAGATTCATGTCACCGCGGGTCAAAATCTCTTTTGCCGCCAGCACGCCGGCGCGGCCAGCTCCTATTAACAGAACGCGTTTCTTCGTTTCGTTTGAGTCGAGCGATCTCTCACGCTTTCGCTTCTCGAACAGCTCGTAGGTGCTTCGACGTAAGACGCGCAAGCCAAGCACCCCGCCAAATGCGAGCACAGTGTCCATCACGCAAATCGACAGCGGGACTCGCCAAGTCACAAGCAGTGAAGTCGGCAGGCCGAAACGGACTAGCGCGAGAATTATGAATACCGATCCCGACGCCACAACAAAAGCGCGAATCTCCGCGATTCCGACGTAACGCCAAACGAACGAATGCACTCCGGCTAGATTTAGCGCCACAAACTGCATGAGCACGACGCAAGTAAGCTGAACCCACATTGGATGAAGCCATTGTCTCGGGATGTCAAACTCAAAACGCAGCAGATAGGCAAGAGCAAAAGCGCTAACCAGGACCGTGAGGTCGAGCAAGAATTGAACCCGCTTGGTCAGAACACTGGACCACAACTTGTAGATTCTTATTTGCAGTTGTGCTTTATTCGTCATGCTGGTGAAGCTCTGCGTATAAAGTTGCTGTTTCGTGAATAACTCTACTGAAAATTAAATACATCTGCGTCATGAATTGCGCCGGCGGGCTGATCGAGTCGGAACCGTTCGACGCTGAACAGGGATTGCGTTCCGAATTAGACCGGATCAGCATAGGTCGGTTTGTAGCGGCGTAGTCTCACCGCCTCCTTATGTTCTCGGCGAACTACCATAGTCCACAGGGCAAGGCCTAATAGCGGTAAAATAATTGCCACCGCTACGAAGATATTACGCAACCGCAGAATCCAACCCAGAGCTAATAACGACCCGACGATGGTGAGTCCGGTGTAGAGTAACGACACCAACCGATGACTGTAGCCCCCGATAACCAATCGCTGGTACAGATGCGAGCGGTGCGCGCTGAAAATGTTCTCGCCATGACGCAGGCGACGAAAAACAGTGAACGTCGAATCAAAAACGAATGGCCAGAGCGGCAGAATTCCTATGAGCGCCAGTTCCAGTCCCCATCGTGATGAGTTGTGGTATGAGTTAGAGATAAGTGGCAAAACAGCGAAAGTAAAGCCCAGAAAAGCGCTGCCTACGTCACCCATGAAAATCAGCGCCGGCGGCCAGTTGTGAAATAGGAATCCGAGACTGCTTGCTGCTAAAAGGAGTCCCAGAACAATCAAGAAGGGCTGCTGACTGATCCAGCCCAAGACAGCCCAAAACAACCCGGCCACGATTGCTTGACTACCGGCAATGCCATCAATGCCATCCATAAAATTGTAAGCGTTCGTCAGTCCAACTATCCACAGGAAAGTAATGATGAAGCCGAGCACCTCCGTTATCGATCCATTTACGTTTAGAGTCCCGCCCAAATGCCAAAAGCCGAAGTTGTATATAGCAAGCAGCGCTCCTGTGCTATGCACAGCAAACCGTAGCCAATTGGGTTGCGAACGCAAATCATCGAGCCAACTGATGACCACAATCAGAACTGCGCCAACAGTATATGGCAATAATGAAAAATATGGCTGGCTACCAGGATTGAGAAAAAGGAATAACCACGCTCCTGCGAGGGTTAGAATAACAATCGCAAGCCCACCTCCTCTCGGCACAGATTGGGTATGCGAACTCCTTTCATTTGGAATATCGAGAATTTCGTGTCGCTCAGCAAAATATCGTATGGCGTTGACACTAAGGTAGGACAAGATTAACGCGGCGGCAAAAAACACCGGGAGTCCGTGCATGATACGATCTTCCCCCTTGAGAACTCGCGGAATTTTCTATTCCGAGCCGACACCATGACGCCAGACTCCCAACCCCGGAGCTAAGTCTGGCGCTATTATC
>CBFHBI010000235.1:0-5393 GCA_965653755.1 uncultured Blastocatellia bacterium | reverse complement strand
CGCGCCATCCGCTGTTCAGCGAACGCGAAGCGGCGACGGCCGGAGCCGACCGCGGCGCCCAGCTACTGGTGCGCTGGCATCATGAGTGGTGGAACGGCAACGGCTATCCGGACGGTTTGCGATTCGAACAAATTCCGCTGGGCGCGAGAATCCTGCGCGTCGCCGACGCCTATGCTTCGTTGACTGACGCGCGGCCGTTTCGTGAGGCGTACACCGAACAGCAGGCGCGCGAGCATATCCGCGAGTGGACCGGGATTGAATTCGATCCGCGCGTGGTGCGGGCGTTGTTCGCGCTCGAGCCCTTTGCCGAACTGAAAGGCTACGCGAAGGAATTTGTTCCCGCGCCAGATCTGAATTTGCTTGCCGACGAGATCATGGATCGCGTGGATCAATTAGGCGCCTGACAATTCATCGCTCCCTCTCCCTTTGGGAGGGCACCGACATATTTGACTCCGCTAACGTGATGTTGCCTGACAGCGCCGCAGGCGCGTCATTGAATAGCCACGGCCGTGAGGCCGTGGATCGACGTAGCCGGATGATTCGAGGCCCGCAGGGCCGATATTGTTACGTTGGAACGTGGAATATGCCGCACCTTCGGCGCTCAAAGCGAGGCGTGACAGTTACCACGGTCTGACGACCGTGGCTATTAAATAATGGTCCTTCGGACCTAAACAACAACTCGGTGCGGAGTCAGATGTATCATTGCCCTCCGTTTGGGGAGGGAAAAATAATTAAGTAATGCAACCTCAAAACGGTCTTAACACAAGCGCGGTCGGTTGGCTGGCCTTCGAACTCAACGTGCTGCGCCGCCTAAAATTTAATTCAGTGGCGCTGCCACTCGGGGGCGAGCCGCATCTCGGTCATTACGTGAAGCGTTGGCAGGCGCGCGTCTCAGTCAACGATCCGGCGCACTGGGCATTCATCAAATCGCAGGCCTTTATCGAAAACAATTCCGAAACACTCACCGAACAGGACGTCGAAATGCTGCTCGACGAAGCCTATGTCCCCAGAAAATACTTTCGCAATCCCGGATTGTTGTCCTGGTTCAATGAGATAGACGCCTGGTGGTTCGACAACCTGCGCGCCAGCGCCGATCGATTTGCGTCGCCTTACAAGCGCGCCCTGGCGCTGGCGATCGGCATGTCGGTCGGCGACTACGTCTTCTCTTTCAACCTGGACACGCGCGACATGCGCCAACCGCTTTCGCTTTCGAACGTCTTTCGGCGCTTGCTGCAAACCGTGCCGCGTCCGATCGACAATCGGCGACGGAACTTGAGTTCAAATAAGACCGCAAAGGCATTCCTGGCCGAGAACCCGGATCACGATTTGATGTTTCTGCGGCTGCCGCACCCGACGCGATCCAGCGACAGCCGCAATGCGCGCGCAATTACCTGGCGCGAAGAATGGGTGCGGCAAGGCAAAGGCCCTTGGAGCGAGCCAACCAAGGAACGCGCTCCGAAACTTGATGCTTACGTCGAGACCAAAGAGCAGTACCTCGGTTTGATCGACGACCTGCTGCACACCGCCGCGCACATGCCGATGTGGGCCATCGAAGCCGTTAGCGACGGATTTGTTTCGACAGATGAATTGGTCGAGTGCGTGAGCAACACCCGCAAGATTGAAGCGACTTACCGAAAAGATTTCTCGGAGCTGCTGGGAATCCAGGCAGTGGTCATTACCGCCGGAAGTTGAATGCGCGCCCAGAATATTTTTTAGGCGCGAGTTTGCGCACGGCTCGCGCTAAAGCAATTGCCGCACAAAATCGGCCGCCCCGCCTGAGGCTTGAAAGGAACCGTATCAGCCTTGCCGCATTGATCGCAAACAATCTCGAAACGTTCGCGGTCACTGCCGCCGCCACCCTGCTTGGCTCCGCCAAAGTTTGCGCGCCGCGCATCGCGACAAGGCTTGCAACGCTTGGGGTGGCTCAAGCCGCGCTCGCGATAATAATCCTGTTCTCGTTCAGTGAATGGGAAGCTGCTCCCACACTCGGCGCAAGTGATTTCCAGATCCGGCATAAGTTGTCTCCCGAGATAACGTTCCCTGCCAGTATGATCGGTTTTAGGGGGACTCAGTGTACCGCAGGTCGCCGTTACTGTACAGAAAATTGCATGACTGTAACGCAAACTGTTAGTTTGCGCTGCTTTGCATTTCACGCCGCAAGCGAACAACTTGCGCTACTTTTGAAGTTCGCTTACGTGCCGCCTGATCGTCTCGCCTAACGTATCGAGGTTATATCCGCCTTCCATGCACGATACGACGCGGCCGCCGCACGACTCATCGGCCCAGTGCTTGACTACGCGCGTCATCTGCACAAAATCTTCATCGGATAACAAAAGCTGGCCCAGCGGATCGTCTCTATGCGCGTCAAATCCCGCGGAGATGATTACAAAATCGGGCGTGAACGTTGAGGCGATCTCTTCGATTGCCGCTTCGAAGGCGCGCCGTTGTTCTGTCGTCGGTGTCATCGCCCGCAGCGGCACATTCAACGTGTAACCGCGGCCGCGGCCCTGTCCGGTCTCGGCGCGCGAGCCGGTGCCCGGATACCACGGGTACTGATGCATCGAAAAATAATAGACTGACGGATCGTCGTAGAAGATTCCCTGCGTGCCGTTGCCGTGGTGCACATCCCAATCGAGAATCGCGACGCGGTCGATCTCCCCGTATTGCTTCTGTGCGTAACGGGCCGCAACCGCGGCGTTATTGAAAAGGCAAAAACCCATCGCCCGATCGGGCGTCGCGTGATGTCCGGGAGGACGCACAGGAACAAAAGCGTTCTGGGCGGCGCCTTCCATGACGGCGTCAATTGCCCGGCAGGCGGCGCCGGCTCCACGCATTGCCGCTTCGAAAGACGCGCCCGAAATCATCGTGTCGGCGTCGAGATATCCACGGCCCTCGCGCACTGCTGCTTCTACATGCTTGAAATGTTGCGGCGTATGACAGGCTTGAATGTCGCTGCGCCGCGCTTCGTCGGCCTCTATCTCGATAACGTTGGACCACAGGTCAGCATCCCCACGCAGCGCTGCCATCGTGATCCGATAACGTTCCGGTGTTTCAGGATGATGAGATCCAGTGTCGTGCTTTTCGAAAACTGGATGATGTACGATGGCTGTGGGCATGAGTCAGAAGCCCGACCGTAAGGGAGGGCAGACCTGATTAGCGCGCGAAATAAATTTATTAATCCCTGGCACCGAAAGTTGCCCTCCCTCACGGTCGGGCTTCTGACACTTCAATTCTTCATGTTCGCCGGCGCCGCGTCGTAAAGCTGTTGCGCCTTCGCCGGATCGAGCCGCCTGAGAATCGCATATTCCGACTGGGCGCCAGCCTTGTTCTTCTGTTCGATATAGACCAAGCCGAGATATAGATGAGCGGCTGCGTAATCGTTGTTCAAACGAATTGCGGTGCGCAGCGTTTCAATTGCCATCGGCAGCCGATGCAGTTTGTAGTAAGAAAATCCCAACTCCGTGTGCGCTTCCACATATTCCGGGTTCAGTCGCACAGCTTCGTTGAGATGCTGAGCCCCTTCGCCATAGCGCGACTGATCGTTGTAGGCCCAGCCCAGTTGATAATGAATGCGGGGGATATTCGGGGCGATTTTGACGGCGCGCTCGTAGGGAGCGATGGCGTCCTGATATTGTTTTGCCTCGTAATAAGTGTCCCCGAGACCGATGTAAGCATCGGCATATCCCGGTCGCAACCTGATCGCTTGTTGATAAGCGCTAATCGCCTCGCTCGTCGAATTGAGCTTCCGCTTGGCGTATCCAAGTTCGGCATAGGCCTCCGGATAATCGCTCTGCAATTCGATGGCTTTGCGCGCCGCGTTCGCAGCTTCCGTGTATTGGCTGTACTCGTTCGCGCAGTACGACAAATTATAAAACGCCGTCGGGCTGTCATCTTTGTACCTGACGCCCTGTTTGTAAGCGGCGAGCGCAGCTTTGTAATCTTTCGTTTGGTTGTAATAGACGTCGCCCAAACCGAGATAGGCGGCGCCGTTATCAGATTTGATTTGGATCGCCTGCTTGTAAGCCGCGATCGCTTCCTGCGAGCGGTTGAGTTTGTAATAAGAGTAACCAAGCTCGCCGTAAGCCTCGACGTAATCCTCTTTCAGGGAGGTGGCCCGCCGCAAAGGCTCGAGCGCCTGAGCGAATTGCTCGCGTTCGTTGAGGATCCAGCCGATGTGATAATAGGGCTCTGCGTAATCAGCGCGCACCTGCACGGCCTGACGATACGCGCTCAAAGCTTGATCGTATTGTTTGAGATTTCGATAAGCGTAGCCGAGTTCGTTGAAGGCAACTGCGTCACCTGGATTCAGCCGCACCGCTTGCTGCAATGCCGGGAGCGCGGTCTCGAAGTCTTCGCGGTCATTATAAATCCAGCCGATGTGATAGTACGCCTTGGCGATCGGTTTTAGCGCAACCGCCCGATGATACGCTTCAAGGGCGTCGTCGTAATTCTCAGCTTTGAATAAGTCATCGCCCTGCGCATTGTACTGCTCGGCCGTCAATCCTCTTCTGGCCGGCGCAGTCGGGGTCGTACGGGCCGTACGACGGGGCGGCGTTCGCTTCACTGGACCACTGCTGCGACTCGAAGAAGTCGTGCCGCCTCCGCCGCTGGATGATCCAGAGGTCGAGCCGCCGCCCATTTCGTGCTGGGCCATCGCGACAGTGGCGGATAAGCAAAGCACTCCGGCGATTGCGAATCGTGCAAACAATCGATTAATCATTGAGGTGCGCTCCGTATGCTAAAGTGGTGATCGAAATCTCGACAAACACCGATCGCAATTATAGATTGAACGAAAACTGATGCAAGAGCGACGGAGTGCAGCAAGATTTCGGACCAACCTCAACGTCCGTTGGGAGACATTAAGAACCCAGGGTAGCGGCAGTGTCTGCGACTTGAGTTCTACCGGGTGCTTTATATTAACCGGCGGCGAAGTCGAAGCCGGCGAATTGGTCCGAATGAATCTCCTGTTGCGCGACGAAGCGCCCACACTGTGGGGACAAATTGTTTACACGATCAGCGAAATGGGATTTGCCGTGCGTTTTCTTTTTGGTGCGGCAGATGATAACGAAATTATCGCGCGCGCAATCGCAGACGCACAGTGACCGCGTTTGACACTGCGAAATACCTTACGTTAACGTAACTTCTTCGCTTTCCAGACGACAACCTGCGCACTGCGTCCCGTTCGTCTAGGGGCCTAGGACACCGCCCTTTCACGGCGGTAACACGAGTTCGAATCTCGTACGGGACGCCAATTATTTTCAACAATCATCTGAGAATCGCGGCTGTTAGATATTTGTTTCCGTGCTCAAACCATGTTTGGACCAGTCGCGAGACCTGCTCGCCCTGGTACTGGGGAACCGCCTCACGGGCGAAGTCGTCGCGGATACGTTCCA
>CBFHBI010000234.1:0-5394 GCA_965653755.1 uncultured Blastocatellia bacterium | reverse complement strand
ATCAAGCCAGACACGTCATCAGTCCACAAAGCATCCTCCAGGCATTTCGGCATCGCGAAGTGATTATTCTCGCGGTGGCTTACTTTTTCATAGTGAGTGCTCACTATGGGTTTACCTTCTGGTTGCCTTCGATCATTAAGCAGCAGTCCGGCTCTTCAACTCTGCGCGTGACCTTAATCTCCGCGATTCCTTACTGTGTTGGCTTTGCCGCGATTCTGTTGGTGGGCTGGTCATCGGATCGAACCAAAGAACGCCGTTGGCACACAGCGCTATCGATCTTAGCCGCGAGCTTGGGCTTGTTTCTGGCAGTGATGTTGCGAGATCACTTTGTGCTGAGCGTGGCGATGTTTTGTGTTGCGGCATCGGGAATATATGCCTACCTTCCTGGTTTTTGGTCGTTGCCGACAAGTTTTCTCAGCGGCACCTTCGCCGCTGCCTCGATCGGCATGATTAACTCAATCGGGAATCTCGGCGGCTACGCGGGTCCTTACGTAGTCGGTTACTTGAGCACCCTGACCGGGTCATTTCTGGGTGGGCTTCTCTATCTCTCATTATCGGCGCTCATAGCAGCGGTGCTGGTGCTGGCGATTCGCGCAACTCGGTCGGGACCGGCCCAATGGAGTCAGTACCGCGAGCGGTAGCGACCGGGTGTGCTAGATCATCGGTCCCGAGTGATTCAATGCACAGGTCTCTTTTACCCGGTCGCTACCGCTCCCGGTACTGACTCCATCACAGAGCAGTTTTCGCCTTGAACCGAATGACAAGTTGTTAGAGAATCACGCTGCCTTCAGCGTTCTACTTGTTCCGCAAAGGATAACCCGATGAAGCGAATATCCATTCTACTGATAATTGCCTGGAGCATTCAGACCTTTTGCCCGGTAGTACAACAAAGCCGGGCTCACGCCCAATCTTTTCAGCTCGAAGACAGTGATCGGTTTCTGCAAACGGCGACTCGACCCACCGCTCAGAAACGCGACTATACGCGCGAGGTCGAATCGCTCCTGTCACAAATGACGCTGGCAGAAAAAGTGGGTCAGATGACTCAGCTCGAGATCGGAATGATCACTACCGGCGGGGGCGATGAAATTCGCGTCGATCCGGCGAAGCTGGAAAAGGCCGTAGTCAAATATGGCGTCGGCTCGATCCTAAATGTAAAAGACCACGCCCTGACGGTCGATAAATGGCATGAAATAATTAGGGACATTCAGGAAGCGAGTAAGAAAACCCGACTGAAGATTCCGGTGATCTATGGCATCGATAGCATTCATGGCGGGACTTACATTCAGGGCGCGACCCTGTTTCCGCAGGAGATCGGCATGGCCGCCACGTGGAACCCGCCGCTGATGCAACGCGCTTCCGAAGTCACCGCCGCAGAGACACGCGTCGCCGGAATCCCGTGGACTTTTTCGCCGGTGCTGGACTTGGGCCGTCAACCACTTTGGCCGCGGTTCTATGAAACCTTCGGTGAAGATCCTTATCTGGCTTCGCTCATGGGAGCAGCGTTTGTGCGCGGCATTGAAGGCGACGACATCTCTTCGCCGACACACGTGGCCACCTCGCTCAAACATTACATGGGATACAGCTTTCCGCTCACGGGACGCGACCGCACTCCGGCGTGGATTCCCGAGAATTACTTACGCGAGTATTTTCTGCCGAGCTTTGCGGCAGCCGTCAAAGCAGGAGCGCACACGGTGATGGTGAACTCGGCTGAGATTAACGGTGTTCCCGGCCATATCAATCATCATCTCTTAACTGACATTCTGCGCACTGAGCTCGGATTTAAAGGCTTCGTCGTATCTGACTGGGAAGACATCAAAAAACTGGTAACCATTTGGAGAGTCGCCGCGGACGAAAAGGAACCGACGAGGCTGGCCATAATGGCCGGCATCGACATGAGCATGGTGCCGTCCGACTACAGCTTCAGCGATCTTCTGATTCAGCTCGTCAAAGAGGGCAAAGTGCCCCAATCACGGATCGACAGCGCGGTGCGTTACATCCTCCGGGTGAAATATGAGCTCGGACTCTTTAGGGATCCAATGGCGACCGCGCCGGCGGCGAACTTTGCTACGGCGAATGCGCGCGCTTTGAGTCTTGAAGCTGCTCGCGAATCGATGACCTTGCTTAAGAACGAAGGCGGCATCTTACCTCTGAAGAAAGACCAAAAAATTCTCGTCACCGGTCCGACGGCTGATTCGCTTATCTCGCTCAATAACGGCTGGAGCTATGAGTGGCAGGGAACCAACGCGGCGCTTTACCCTAAAGATCGTCCCACGATTCTCGCCGCGTTGAAAGCCAAAGGTGGCGACAATGTTTCATACGTGCCCGGCGCTGGCCTGGACAAAGAGATCGACATCAATGCCGCAGTCGCTGCCGCGCGCAACGCCGACGTCGTGGTCATTTGCATTGGCGAAGGCGCATACGCCGAAACGCCGGGCAACATCACTGACCTCACATTGAATGACGCTCAGCTAAAACTTGCTCAAGCAATCGAGGCCGCCGGCAAGCCTGTGGTTCTGGTCCTCGTCGAAGGTCGCCCAAGAATAATCAATCGCATCGCGGACGGCTCTCGCGGAATTCTAATGGCCTACAATCCGAGCAACGAAGGTGGCACTGCGGCAGCGGATGTTCTTTACGGTGATTACAACCCTGGCGGCAAACTTCCCTTCACTTATCCGCGGACACCAAACGGATTGATAACTTACGATCACAAGTTGTTTGAGACGGAAGAAACCAGCTTTGGCAACGCGGCTTTCAAGCCTCAGTTCGAATTTGGATCCGGGCTAAGCTATACGACGTTCACCTACAGCGATTTGCGTCTGGGGCAGAAAACGATTAGCCAGCGCGACGATCTCTCAGTGACTGTGAGGGTCACGAACAATGGCACGCGCGCCGGCAAAGAGGTGGTCCAACTGTACCTCCGTGATCTAGTCGCTTCATTGTCACCTCCGGGAAAGCGTTTGAAGCGATTTGCCAAGATCGAACTGCAGCCGGGGCAGAGCCGCACGCTCACA
Organism: uncultured Blastocatellia bacterium; assembly: GCA_965653755.1. Taxonomy (GTDB): domain Bacteria; phylum Acidobacteriota; class Blastocatellia; order Pyrinomonadales; family Pyrinomonadaceae; genus UBA11740. The sequence goes on along the minus strand of CBFHBI010000234.1, from coordinate 2,383 downwards.
TTTACTTTGCACCCGGCAGACTTGTCATTTATCGGCAGCGACAACAAGCCGGTAATCGAGCCCGGCGATTTTGAAGTTATGGTGGGCGGCCTCAAGGATGGCTTCACGGTGAAGTAACAGAACTAAGCGCCGAAGGCGCGTTATTGAGTAGCCACGGCCGTCAGGCCGTGGTGTGACGGGGCCTTTGAAAATCGAGGTCCGAAGGACCGACATTCGATGATTATTACCAAGACCACTGTCGCACCTTCGGAGCTCAAGAACATTCAACCCGTAATCCACGACCTTTCGGTCGTGTTTATTCAATGACGGCCCCCTTGGGGCCTCGAACAAATGAAACTCACTCGCCTGCTCTTATTCCTAGCTTTGCTGTGGCCCGTCGTCACAACTGCGCAAGAAAGAACGTCTCCTGTGACCCAACAACTCAACCTCATGCCGGTTCCGGCGTCAGTCCAGTTGACGTCCGGCCGGCTGCCAATCACGAGTGCGTTTCAGGTGGCGGTCAAGAACCATTCGGATGCGCGCCTAACGTCAGCGATCGATCGCATGATGGCGCGGCTGTCCCACCGCACCGTGATTTCCTTCACGCCGGTTATCAAGAGCGATGAGAATCAGGCCACGCTGCTGATCGATTGCGCCGGGCCTGGCTACGCCATCCCCGCAGTCGACGAAGATGAAACTTACCAATTGGACATCTCTGATCGTCAGGCGCGACTTCAGGCCGCGACGGTCGTCGGCGCGTTGCGCGGTTTAGAGACTTTTTTGCAGCTCGTCTCCGCCGATGCGGATGGTTTTTATTTGCCCGCAGTCGCGATTCGCGATGCACCCCGTTTTAAATGGCGTGGACTTCTAATCGATGTGGCGCGGCATTATCAGCCGATGGACGTGCTCAAGCGCAATCTTGACGCAATGGCCGCCGTCAAGCTGAACGTTTTCCATTGGCCTCTCACTGAGAATCAAGGTTTCCGCAGTGAGAGCAAACAATTTCCGAAACTACATCAGATGGGTTCGGACGGACTCTATTACACGCAGGACCAGGCGCGCGAGATCATCGCTTATGCAGCCGAACGCGGCATTCGGGTCGTGCCGGAATTTGATATGCCGGGGCATTCGACGGCGTGGCTCGTTGGGTATCCCGAACTGGCTAGTCTGCCCGGGCCTTATCAAATTGAGCGCGGCGCCGGAATTTTTGATCCGACGCTCGACCCGACCCGCGAGCAGGTTTACAAATTTCTTGACAAGTTCATTGGTGAGATGGCCGGTTTGTTTCCTGACGCGTATTTGCATATCGGAGGTGACGAAAACGAAGGCAAGCAATGGGATCGCAATCCGAAGATTCAAGCCTACATGAAAGAGAAAGGGATCAAGGACAACCACGCGTTGCAGGCTTACTTCAATCAACGCATGCTGAAGATCCTTTCGAAGCACAAGAAGAGGATGATCGGCTGGGATGAAATCTTCCCGCCCGATCTTCCCAAGGACGGGGTCAGTCAAGCATGGCGGGGTCCCACGGCTCTGGCGGAAGCTGCTAAGAAAGGTTATGACGGAATCCTTTCAAACGGCTATTACATCGATCTCATGTACCCGGCGTCGCAGCATTATCTGGCTGATCCGATTCCGGCGAATTCAACGCTCACCCCTGAAGAGAGCAAACACATTCTTGGCGGCGAAGCGACCATGTGGGGAGAGTGGGTCAGTCCCGAAACGATCGACTCGCGCATCTGGCCGCGTACTGCCGCGATCGCGGAGAGATTGTGGTCGCCACGAAACGTGACCGATATCGACGACATGTATAGCCGTCTCGATCTTGTCAGCATCGAGTTAGAAGACCTTGGACTGACTCACGAGCGAAACTCGCAGGTGCTTTTGCGCCGGCTGGCCCAAACAAAGGATGTCGGGCCACTCGAAACGCTTACGTCCCTTCTCGAACCGGTGAAGGAATATCGGCGGGGGCAACAACGACCGGCGACCATGTTGAGTCCGCTGACTGGCCTGATAGACGCCGCGCGTGCTGATAGTGAAGCCGCCCGCAGTTTTTCTGCCGAAGTCGACGCTCTCCTGTCAGACGCGCCTCACTTTCGCGCCGACGATGTGCGCCGGACCCTCACCTCCTGGCGAGATGCGGGGCCCGAACTGAATAAAATCATCGAGCGCGCTCCGGCATTAAGAGAAGCAAAACCGCTCGCCGACGATCTATCTGACATTGCATCGATTGGTCTGGAAGCGACGTCATACCTGACCGGTAATGGCACGCCGACCGCACAGTGGCGCGAGGCCAAACTGGCCCGACTGCAGGAAGCGGCTAAGCCCAAGGCCGCCGTCGAATTTGCAGTGATCTCAAGTGTCAGGCAACTCGTGATTGCCGCCGCAGAGTTGCCGTCGCTTC
>CBFHBI010000233.1:0-5408 GCA_965653755.1 uncultured Blastocatellia bacterium | reverse complement strand
GTTTATCGTAGAGTTCAAGAGTTCCTTCGAGAACCCGTGGGGCGCGCGCGCACCTGCCAATGATTCTCTCGCCAGTAATCGAAAGGTAACGATGGCAATGAAGAATCCGAGAGACAGAAAGAGAGCCGCCAGCCAAATCAGATGGGCCGCGCCGTTTGAGAACCAGGCAAGACCCAGAGATGCTACCGCCGCTGCCAGAGATATGAAGAAGAGAAGGCGAAAACTAACCATCTGCCTTGGCGGATCGTGCGGGCGAATTACAACCGATAAAGCGATATCCAACCCCTACGACAGTTTCGATGCAATCGCCGCAGGCGTCCAGCTTTTGCCGCAGCCGGCGGATGTGCACGTCGAGTGTGCGCGCGTCGCCGTAGTAGCTGTAACCCCAAACCTGATCGAGCAGTTGCTGACGCGTGATCACGCGATCTTTTTTCTTTGCCAGCGCCGTTAAGAGTTGGAACTCCTTATGCGTGAGTTTGACGTTTACGCCGGCACACGCAGCGCGCACGTCCTCGAAATCAATCGCCAGGCGGCCATCATCATAACGCTCGCCCGCGTCTTCCTCGCTGCGTCGCAGGACCGCGCGGACGCGCGCTAGCAGCTCTTTGATTGAAAATGGTTTGCCGATGTAATCATCCGCGCCCACGTCGAGACCGGCAACCCGTTCGGCCTCGGCCGTCTTGGCCGTCAGCATGATTATGGGAGTGCGTCGAGTTTGACTTTCACGACGCAGACGCCGGCAAATCTCAATGCCGTTCATGCCCGGCAACATCAAATCCAAAAGGATCACGGCCGGAGGGTTCTGAGGATCGAGCGCCAGAGACATGCCGATCTCACCATTTGCGGCCACTGAAGTTTTGAAGCCGGCGCTTTCCAGGTTGTAACGCACGCTTTCCGCGATATCAGCATCGTCCTCAATAATCAAAGCGGCGCGCGTCATGATGAAAGCAGATGGTTCAAACGATTCTGAGAATTAATTCGATAAACAAGAAGGAGATCGCCGCGAAAATCGCAGCGGCCGGAATGGTCAGGACCCACGCCCAGACAATTCTGCCGGCAACACGCCACTTAACGGCTGACAATCGCGTCACGGATCCAACACCGGCGATGGCCCCGGTGATCGTGTGCGTCGTCGAAACCGGAATACCGGAAAAAGTCGCTCCGAATAACGTCAACGACCCGGCCGTCTCGGCGCAAAAACCTTGGACCGGCCGCAGTTTTGTAATTTTCGATCCCATGGTGTGGACAATGCGCCAGCCGCCCGAAAGCGTTCCGAGGGCAATCGCCGCATGGGCCAGCAACACGACATAAAGCGGAATCGCGGGTAGCGCGCCTTTGTCGCCCATATGCAAATTAAACATACCCGCTGTCGCCAAAACGGCGGTGATGATGCCCATGGTTTTTTGCGCATCGTTTCCGCCATGGCCCAGGGAATAGGCGGCGGCCGATAGCAGTTGCCCGCGCCGAAACGTCTTGTCCACCTGCGCCGGCGTCCAGCGGTGAAAGATCCAATAAACCGCCACCATCAGAATAAACCCGGCAACGAATCCGATCACTGGCGATGCGACGATAAAGGCAATGGTCTTAATCCACCCTTCGGGTTTCAGTAATCCGCCCACGCCTCGATATGCCGCGATCGCCGCCCCGCCATATCCGCCGATTAATGCATGCGAGCTGGAAGTTGGCAGGCCGAGATACCATGTAATCAAGTTCCAAATAATCGCGCCCAGCAATCCACAACACAAAACATAAAGCCGCAGGTCTTCGCGAATTAGATCGATGCGGACCAAATCGCCGCCGATCGTTTTCGCGACGCGAGTTCCGAAGATCGCGAATGCTATGAAGTTGAAAATCGCGGCCCAGATGACCGCGTAGCGGGGCGACAGCACGCGCGTCGAGACGACCGTCGCGATCGAGTTGGCAGCATCATGAAATCCGTTCGTGAAATCGAAAACCAGCGCGACCAGGACGATGAAGAGCGCGATAGCTACTGTAGCTGTCATGCGGCTGTTTAGTTAACGGGAACGATGGTCATTCAATCACAGTTCCGAGTCGGTGGCTAGTTAATGCTTAGAAGAACGTTCCGTGCGGTTCGCCAACATCGGATTAGAACATTTACGCGTATTCCTGTGAGTCGCGAGAGAAACTCGCAGGAATACTTTGCCGCGGTTGACGTCTGACCACGTTCGCTAGAAGTTCAGCCGCAACGCGAATTGAATCTGCCGGCTCGTGCCCAAACCAACGTCGCGCGAAACTGTCTGGCGCAAGAGTCCGAAGGTGCCGCCCGCCGCGCCTTGCGTGTACGCCTGGCCCGGCTGAATGACGTTTGCGCCGGAACTGATTGTATAGACGCCGCCGGCCTGACTCACCGTCGGCAGCGCGAGATTCAGACGCGAACCGGGCACATCGAAGTTTGCGCGATTGAAGATATTGAAAATCTCGGTACGGAATTCCAGGTTCGTCGTTTCCGTGAATCTGATTTTCTTGTTGAAGACAACGTCGAACTGCTGAAAGTTTGGACCTTTCAGGAAGTTTCGCGGGACATTGCCAAACGTTCCCGGCGCGGGCGTGGTGAACGCCGCCGGGTTGATGATCAGTCGATCGGCGCCCACCAGGAACGGATTGACGCCCGGCACTAGATCGGGCCGGCGCACGTTGCGCGAAGATCCGCCGCCCGGCGTGTTGATAACCGCGACGAATCCCGGTGGCAACGGATTAGCGGCGTTGATTGTGCCGGGAAGTTGGGCGACGAATCCATTCGCGAACGTTGTCGTCACGCCGCCCCCACCCGTCGGCACGACGCAGCCCGCCGAGTTCTTGCACTGAATCACAACGTCAGGCCGCACGATGCCAATCTCCAGCGGCACACCTGAACGGGCATTCATGATCGTACCGACTTCCCAATCGCCGAAGATCGTGTTGGCAACTCCTTCGAGATTGTGTTTCGTGCCCTTGCCGAACGGCAGATTGTAAAGCGCACTCAGATTGAACGTGTGCCGAATGTCAAAGTTGTTTGGCCCAATGTCGTAATCGAATTCGCTGGTCGCACGCGCGTTGTTTGCGGCAGTGCGAGCTTCGTTCGATCCAGAAGTATTCCCGAACGACTTTGACAAAGTGTACTGCGAATTCAACGTGACGCCGGTGCTGAATCGCCGGCCCAAGGTGACTTGCAGAGCGTTATAACTGTCGTGTCCGCCGCTGGTCTTGTCGTCTATTTCGGCATACGGATTATTGACGGTCGATGTGCCCGAGACGATTGAGAATTCGCGAATCGTGTTGACGGCGATGACCTGACCGCCCGCATTCGTACGGTTCACCACACCAAAGCTCGTCGGCAAAGTCGTGCCGTCTGCGATCGTGGTTTGACCGGGAAGAATTCGATTCGCGATGCTGCGCAGAAACAAATTCCGTCCCTTCGATCCGACATAACCGGCGGTCAGCACGAGTTTGCCGGGCAGCTCTTGCTGGATCGATGCACTGTACTGATAGACCTTTTCGGGAATCGTGTAATTAGAGGCGTAAGCGCGCGGCTGATACTGACGATTAGCGGGATTACTCAGAAACAAAGCCGCAATTGCATTCGGATCCTGTGGATAACTTCCACCGGCCAACGTCGAACTAATGCGATTCGATTCGATTGGCTGAATCTGATCTTCGGTTTGGCCCGGGCCATAGAAAATGCCGAAGCCGCCACGCAGCACGGTCTTACCGCCGCCGAAGAATCCTTTGCCATTCGGATTCGGCGACCAGGTCAACGCGACGCGTGGACCAAAGTTCGTTCCCGACATGTGATAAGGATCGCCGGTCGGATCGCGCAGCACCCCCGTATTGATGTCAAAGTAAATCTGCCGATTGTTAACTTCCTTCAGCGGCGTATAGAACTCGTAACGCAGTCCGTAGTTCAGCGTGAGGTTCGGCCTGATCTTCCACTCATCCTGAGCGTAGCCGATGTAGTAGTACTGCTGTGCGTGCGCCGGTCCAACCAAAGAAGAAATGAAGAAGGGCGACGGCGACGAAAGATCGCCGAGGAACTGCGTCGACTGCAGCGTGTTCGTCAGAAAGTTATTAATGCTGGACCAAGTGTAAGTAGTTCCGCCGAGGCGATCTGTGTAAAGGGTAATTTGTCTTATCTCAGCGCCGAACTTGAAGCTGTGTGTTCCTTTGGTCCAGCTCACGTTATCGATTCCTGAGAGCGAATACGGCGGGTAAGGTTGCGCGCGGCCGTTCTGCGCGCTGTTCGCGCGCACCAAACCGCCGGGGACGGCAATGCCCGCGTTCGATCCCTGACCCGGCAGAGCAAAGCCGGCGACGCTACCCGACAGATTGAGCGTGAGATTGGAAAGATCGACCCCAGCGACGGTCGGAGCGACCCCATTGATTCGCGACAACGCGCCGTTGTAACCAAACTTGAATTCGTTGAAAAGGTTCGAATGAATTGTCGATTGCAGCGCGACCACGCCATTCTGCGGCACTTGCCTGATGACGATGCGCCGGCCCGTGACGCCGTCGGGCTGGCTGTTGAAACCCTGATCGCGGAAGAAACGAAAGTAAGCATTGTGCTTCTGCGTGAGTTTGAAATCCATCCGCAGCGCTTCGGTGCTCTCGTTGACGATGTTGTTCGCCTGCAGCTGAACCGTATCGAACAAGTCTGGGCCAGTGCGCAGTGTTACCGCAGACGGCGCGCGGAACGCCGGAATCAAATTCATCGTGGCCGCGTTGCAAGGCGTCGTGGAACCGAGAATAAATCCACCCGGACATATTCTCGAAGCCTGGCCCGGTACGGCTTCAACTGCGTTGATGCTGCCGCGCAGACGGTAACCTTCGTAAGAAAAGAAGAAGAACACTCGATCCTTCACCACCGGCCCACCGACGGAACCGCCAAATTGATTCATGCGCAGCTTGCTCTTCTGGCCGATGATGTTGTCGAAAAAGTTTGCGGCGTCTAAAGCGTCGTTGCGCAGATACCAGAAAGCCGAGCCATGAAAATCCTTGCCGCCTGATTTGGTCACAATGTTGACTTGGCCGCCGGTGCCCGTGCCCAACTCCGCCGGATAGTTATTCGAATCGACGCGGAACTCCTGCACATTTTCCAGCGAAGACTGCAGGCGAAACGGGGTGGGAACTTCACCATTCAAATTCCCAGGATTCGCATCGATGATCGCCGTACCCTCGACGCCGTCGTAGCGAACGATGTTCTGCTCAGTCGCGCGGCCGGAGAAACGAATGTCGCCGAACGTGCCCGAACCGCTGTTCACCGAACCCGGCGCCTGCAAATAAAGCTGCGATATCTGCCGGCTGTTTATCGGCAGACCTTGAATCTCGCGCGGAATCACGTTCGCGCTCATCGATGCCGAGCCCGTCTCAGTCAGAGTGTCTTCGCCGCTCACGACATTGACCTGCGCAGTCAA
>CBFHBI010000232.1:0-5408 GCA_965653755.1 uncultured Blastocatellia bacterium | reverse complement strand
CGTTCCCTTCGGCACATCTCCCCAATCAGGTTCCTCTTTATCGGCCTTCTTGATCGGTGGCGGCGTAACGCCATTGATAATTGCGAATCGGCGATCGGCGGCCTTGATGAAGACTTCTGTGCGCTTGTCGATTTCCTGCCAATAACGAACCAGATCGGTTTCCGCGTCAGTCAGGTGGTCACGGCTCTGCGCGTGCGCGGGAATCGCACACAGCGCCGCCGCTGAGATGAAACAGATTTGTAAGAGGACGGGAGTAAGGCTTCGCGAATGCAGGTTCATGGATGTTTGGTTTGGGCTGCGTCTTTCGCGCCACCCGAAGCCGGCGCCGGGGCTTTGTCCGGAGCAGGTTCTTTCAGGACCGAGTGTCCATAAAATGAATCCAGCGCTTCGGCGCGCGTGTCCTTTATAAAGTCTTCTGCGTCTCGAAGATTTCGCATGTACGACGCGGGAGTTGATCTTTGAATGACTGCCAAGCGCGGGATGTGCTCATGCACTTGCCATTCAAAATGGCGATAAAGATCGCGGGTGCTGGTTTTGTTCGGGTCCAACTTTGCGAGGTAGTCGCGCAGGTCGCCAATCACCCCGAGATAGTCACCCAACTCCATCAAAGCCTCGTCAAACTTTTTATCGCCGGTAAATCTTTCGGCTTGCGTCAGATGATTGTCCGCCAAAGTCATCGTGGCGCGCAGTCGCGCTTTGGGATCGTGAGCCTCATCGAGTTGCGGCCGGTCAGTCTTGGTTACTAAATGCATTGGCGGCGGCGCCGGCAAACGCGGCAACGACGGCTCTTGCGCCCGGATTGACATAGAGAGCGCACAAGCGGCGGTGAGCTGCAAGAGGATGATCGCGATGATCGATTGACGGCCTAAGAAAGCCATAGCGTCTTTAGCGATCGAAAATTATTAAGGTCGTTTCTGTTTCGCGCCTTCGCCGCGTTGAATCTGCGAGCGCAATACCGGCAGACGCAAATTCACCTTGTCGATCTCCAATTTATTGTTCGTTGGATCGGCATGCGACATGAACTGTTGGTACGCGTCGAGGGCCTGTTTGTACTCTGCGAGATTATCATGCGCCGTGGCAATGAAAAAGTACGTCGCGGCAATTTCCGGTTTCGCCGCGGCCAGCCATTCATACTCAGGCAGCGCCTCAGCGAAGCGCTTCTGTTCGTAAAGTGCCAGCGCCAGGTTCGCATGCGCGGTGTAGTCGTCGGGATTTGTAGCCGTGACGCGCTTCAGGATTGGCTCTGCATCCGCAAATTTTCTATCTTGAATCAGCGCCGCCGCATAACCGGTCGCGTACTTTGCATTGTTCGGTTCAATCTGCAAAGCACGATAGTAAAAGCCTTGCGACTTCTCCGGATCGACGCGGCGATAAGCGCTGCCGAGACGCGCGAGCAACGCAGCGTCCTGCGGATTGTTCCTGAGCAATTGCTCGAGCGCGGCCCGCTCTTCCGCGCTCACTCCGGCATCGCCGGCGAGTTCTGCGCGCAGGGCGATCACTTCAGGACGTTTGCGATCGTCGGCGCTCAACGAATCGAGCAAGCGAATGCTCTCTTGGGCATCACCGGCGCGGGCGAATAATTGGGCCACGTCCAGAACAACAAATGAGTAATTGATGATCGAACCGAAACTCGTTTTCACGATCGTCAAATCCGCTAGCGCTCCAGCCCGATCATTTGCTTGCAGACGAAGACGCGCGCGATCTAAATGCAGCGCATTTTCTTCGGGCGGCTTCATCTCGATCGCGTGCGTGATGCTGGCCAGCGCCGCCGTTAAGTCGCCGTCGGCATTCTCGATGTACGCCCGACGCCGCCAGGTTTGAAAAGTTGCAGTCGGCAGCGCGGTCGCCGCGCGCATTAACTTAACTGCTTCATTCAAATCGTGCGCGCGTTGCCGCAGCACGGCTAGAGCAACCGTGGCCTCGAGATTTTTATCGTCGAGTTCAATCGCTTTGCGCAATATCGGTTCAGCCTCAGCATCCGCATCTCCGACAAAAGCAAGCTGGCTGCCAAATTTCGCGTAAGCCAACGCCCAGTCCGTTCGTTGACTGACCGCGCGCTTGAATCCATCGATCGCATCCGGCTTTCGATTGGTAGTCAAGAGCGCCATCGCTCTTTGAAATTCGGCTTAGGGAAATTCCGGCTTTAACTTGATCGCCGCGTCGTACAATTCGATGGCGCGTTGATAGTCGCCCTTCGCGTGAACGTCTTGGGCTTTCTCGAATAGCTTTACGGGATCGGAATCATCGTCACTCTGGGCCATGATTGGCACAGAGCAAAGCATGATCGCCAGCAGGCCGAGCGCGTTTATGGTTGTTCTGTTTGAGAAGGCGGCGATCATTTTTCGTCTTAGCGAATAAAGCGACCGTTTGAACTTTCGATGTTAGCACTTTGATTTGCGTTGCGTCACTTAATCGCCTGAAGCGCGGGAAGGTCTTGGTTGCGCGCACTTACCTCATGCGCTAACATTCGCGAAACCGAACAAGCCCCGTTCTTAGTGTTCGATCTCAGATTGATTTTGGAGCGATTTCATGTCCACAGCACTCGTTGACGACATAAAAGAGATTAAAGAAGACAACCCGTTTGAATCGATGATGTCTCGGTTCGATCGCGCGGCCCAATTGCTACACCTCGATCCGGACTTGTACGCGGTGATGCGCGTGCCGAATCGCGAGTTGAAGGTTTACATTCCAACGCGCATGGACTCAGGGCGCATCCAGGTCTTTGAGGGTTTTCGCGTGCAACACAACTTCGCGCGCGGTCCGGCGAAGGGCGGTATTCGTTATTCGCCTGACGTCAATATCGATGAAGTGCGGGCTCTGGCGGCCTGGATGACCTGGAAATGCGCAGTCGTGAATGTTCCGTTTGGCGGAGCGAAAGGTGGAATCGTTTGCGATCCGACGCAAATGTCGATCGGCGAGCTGGAGCGGATGACGCGACGCTATGCGTCGGAGTTGCTGGACTTCATTGGCCCGGAAAAGGACGTCCCGGCGCCGGACATGAATACGAACGAACAGACGATGGCGTGGATTATGGACACTTATTCGATGCATGCGCGCCACACCGTGAATGCGGTCGTCACCGGTAAGCCGATCGATTTAGGGGGATCGAGAGGACGACGTGAGGCCACCGGAAGGGGTTTGTTGCTGGTGGTAAGAGAAGCCGCCAAGCGGTTCAAGATGGAACCTGCCGAAACTCGGGTGGTCGTGCAGGGTAGCGGCAATGTCGGCGGCATCGCGGCTTTGTTGATGCACGAGGCTGGCTTCAAAGTTGTTGCCATCTCTGACGTGCACGGCGGCATTCACAATTCGCAGGGATTGGACATTCCCGCGGCCATGAAACACCTGCAAGCGACGCGTTCGTTCGAAGATTTCCCTGGCGCGGAGCGCGTCAGCAACGCCGAACTGCTCGAATTGGATTGTGACGTGCTGGTTCCCGCAGCGACTGAAAATCAGATTACCAGCAGCAATGCTGAGCGCTTAAAGTGCAAGATTCTGGTGGAAGGCGCTAACGGCCCGACTACCGCACACGCCGATGAGATTCTTTATCGCAAAGGGATCTTTGTAATTCCAGACATTTTGGCAAACGCTGGGGGCGTGACCGTCTCGTATTTCGAATGGGTGCAGGATCGCATGGGATATTTTTGGCGCGAGGATGTTGTCAACTCGAGGCTGGAGGATACGATGGTTGCGAGTTTTAACGATCTGTGTCGTTACGCCGATGCGCATTCGGTGGACACGCGTACTGCTGCATACATGTTGGCTATTGACCGGGTGGCTTACGACACTCGGATGCGCGGCATCTATGCGTGACGGAAAAAACATAAACAAAACGCCCCTAAGTCGTGAAAAAGTCTTGATTTCCGGTTTTGTCAATGGTACGCTTCGACGGTATTTTATACTCACAAGTCGCGCGTATCTCTTTAATGAATGGCGAGTTGTGACCGATCAAGCGGTTGTTGACATCAGCGCTGGGTTTGCTTATAAAGTAGCGCTAGATTAATAGGCATTAAAACCTTGGAGAGGTCCTGTTCTTCTTTGAGGCCCCCTCTCAGTTGCCGCTCTCGTTAGTAGTGCCGAGCGGCAGTGCAGTTAACGTTAATCGTTGACGCTGTAGTTCGAGCGTCCGTATCCATGGGGATATGTCCGACGGCGAGATGCTTCGAGCAGACAATCCATCAAACCGGAATCGACGACTCTCTATCTTCACTGGGTCGGTCGCGCAACTTTTCATTGACTATCGCAGGAGGAACGCGATGAAACTCGCGAATAGGGTGCTCCTTGGGGCGCTCGCAATTTTTGTTTTATCGGCCGTTGCATTTGGGCAAACGCCGAGGGGTGAAAACGATCCCAGAAATCTGGCGCCGACTGTTGGCACTGGTGGGCCGGAAGGTGGTCCAACAGGCCTCTTTACTATCTATGATGGCCAGACGTTGAGAAAGGGTGAGTTCACCTTCAGTTTTGCTTTCAGCAATTACGACCGTGATCCAGGCAACGTCGACATTACCGATTATCCGGTGAGCTTCAACGTGGGTTTGAATGATCATCTTGAACTCTTCTTCAAGATGACCGCTTATCGTGGCATCAAGGTTAACAGTCCGCAGAACCTGTCCAGCTTTTATCTGCCGAACACGCAGATGTTTTTTGGTGACGGATTGCTGGGCAGTCCGCCGGCGATAATTTTGGCGCCGTCGGGTCCGAACGTCGGCACCATCGCCAATACGGCGATCTTTCGTCCGCCGTTCTGTCCGCAATGCGCCCCGACGGGTCCGTTCGCGACATTCTATAGCTCGGGCCAGCCGCTCGTGGCTTATCCGTTCACCGGCGGCGTCGGACCGAACTTCGGTCTCGGGCCAGGTGGTGCGACGTTTGGTTTCCCGGGATTCAGCGCCTTGCTGGGACCGCCGCGCGGCACGACCAACAACTTCGGCGCTGCGGGCGCGTTCCCCGGAGTCGGATCGCCGGTCGGTAGTATTCTGCCAGGCATCGTTCTGGCGACGGCAGTAATGCCTTGCACGGCGTTAACCGGCAACTGTCGGCCGCCGGGGTCGCCGGGTCCGTTGAATCCGATTATCGTTCCGGTCACATACACGGTTGCCCCGTCGTACTTGCCTGATGCGCCGTTCGTCAGTCGGTTGTACGGTGAATCAAGTTTCGACAATTACGTTGTAGGCGCGAAGTGGCGTATTACCGGACCGCGAAATCCTTTTGGCTTCGGTTTTATTCCAATGTATCGGTGGTACTCGGATAAGGCCAAAGACGCTCAGGGCTTCAACATGCTGCAGCGCGGCGCGAGTCCCGGTGGGAACGTCGGCGACTTTGGGGTGACTATGTTCGCAGATGCGCGCTTGAGCCGGTCAGTGAACCTCTCGGCAATCTTGGGCTATTGGCTCAACAGTAATCCGAAAGGT
>CBFHBI010000231.1:0-5420 GCA_965653755.1 uncultured Blastocatellia bacterium | reverse complement strand
TTAAGCGGCCGATTGTTCTCGCCGCGCAGCACGCGACCACGGCGTCCGTTATCGAATAACGCATCGACCGCCTCCTGCAGCATGCGCTTTTCGTTGCGCACGATGACTTCCGGCGCCCGCAACTCCATCAGCTTCTTCAGACGGTTATTACGATTTATAACGCGACGGTAGAGATCGTTCAGGTCCGACGTCGCAAAGCGACCGCCATCGAGTGGCACCAGCGGACGCAACTCAGGCGGAATTACCGGAATCACGTCGTGGATCATCCATTCAGGATGATTGCCGGACTTCAGGTAAGATGTCGCCACTTTCAAGCGCTTTGAAAACTTCAGCTTCTTCTGCTGTGAAGTCTCTTCGCGCATGCGGCGGCGCAGTTCGACGGCGAGCTCTTCGATCTTCACCATCGTTAACAATTCTTTGATGGCTTCGGCGCCCATCTTGGCGACGAACTGGCCCGGATACTCGCGCATCAGTTCGCGATAACGCTCGTCGGTGAGCAGCTCGCGCTCTTTCAAATCCTTGATGTCGCCGGGATCTATGACGATGTAGGATTCGAAATAAAGCACCTTCTCAAGTTCGCGGAGCGGAATATCGAGCAAGTGACCGATGCGCGACGGCAGTCCTTTGAAGAACCACACGTGCGAGCACGGACTGGCCAGATCGATATGACCCAGACGCTCGCGACGGACCTTCGCTTGCGTCACTTCTACGCCGCACTTATCGCAAATCACGCCGCGGTGCTTCATGCGTTTGTACTTGCCGCACAAGCACTCCCAGTCCGCTACCGGACCAAAGATGCGCGCGCAGAACAAACCATCGCGCTCCGGTTTGAAGGTGCGATAGTTGATCGTTTCCGGCTTGGTCACTTCACCGTGAGACCACTGACGGATCTTTTCCGGTGAAGCCAGCGAAATGCGAATCGCCTCGAAGTCAGGCGCTAATTGCGTTTTCTCTTGATGAAATCGAAACATCTCTTCTCCATTGGTGGTCCCATTTGTCCCATTCGTCCCATTCGTCCCATGAGACCAATGGGACAGATGGGACTAATAAAGATCTATATGCCGCTGGTAATCAGCGGCTCCGCGATCGTCTCTTCCGGCGCGCCGTCTTTCTGCACCAGCTCAACGTCCAGGCACAACGACTGTAGCTCACGCACCAGTACGTTGAACGATTCCGGCAAGCCCGGATCGAAGTCCGCTTCGCCCTTCACGATCGCTTCGTAGATTTTCGAACGGCCCGCCACGTCGTCGGACTTCGCGGTCAGCAATTCCTGAAGAATATGCGCCGCGCCATAAGCCTCGAGCGCCCACACTTCCATCTCTCCAAATCGCTGTCCGCCGAACTGGGCCTTGCCGCCGAGCGGCTGCTGCGTGATCAATGAGTATGGCCCAATCGAACGCGCGTGAATTTTGTCGTCCACCAGGTGCGAAAGTTTCAGCATGTAGATGTAACCGACGGTTACCTTCTGTTCGAAGGCATCGCCGCTCAATCCGTCGTAGAGCACAGCCTTCCCGGACTCGTTAACGATCTCCGGCAAGCCCAGCTCTTTCGCGCGCGCGCCTGATTCTTCGAGCCGCTTCTTGATCTCTTTTTCCGTCGCGCCGTCGAACACCGGCGTCGCGTAATACAGGCCCAACACCCGCGCGGCCCAACCCAAATGCGTCTCGAGAATCTGGCCAACGTTCATACGCGAAGGCACACCCAGCGGATTGAGAACAATCTCGACCGGTGTTCCGTCCGGCAAATAAGGCATGTCTTCTTCCGGCAGGATGCGGGCGATGACGCCTTTGTTTCCGTGCCGGCCGGCCATCTTGTCGCCAACCGAAAGCTTGCGCTTCATGGCGATAAAGACCTTCACCATCTTGATCACGCCGGGCGAAAGCTCATCACCCTGACGCAGTTTGGCAATCTTCTCTTCGTAGATGTCCGAAAGGATCTTGATCTGCCGCTCCGTACGATCTTCGTAGGCCTTAACTTCGGTCGCTGCATCGACGCGTGACCCGGCAACCTCAGCCTTGCGCAGCGTCTTCGGCTCGACCGCTTCCAACATCTCACGCGTAATCGGCACACCCTTGGCAATCACGACCTCACGGTTCGCAGTCAAATCAGCAGACAGCTTGCGGCCTTCGAACAATTCGTAAATACGTTCGTTGCGCTGTTCCTGCAGAATACGAATTTCGTCGTCAAGGTCGCGACGCAGACGCTCTTCTTCATCCTGTTCGATTGAGAGCGAACGCTGATCCTTCTCCTGACCTTTACGGGTGAAAACTTGAACATCAACGACTGTGCCGTCGATACCCGGCGGGCAGACGAGCGAAGCGTCTTTCACATCGGCAGCTTTCTCGCCGAAGATGGCCCGCAGCAGTTTCTCTTCCGCGGTCAACTGCGTCTCGCCCTTCGGCGTGACTTTACCGACCAGAATCGAACCCGGTTTCACCTGCGCGCCGATGCGAATGATGCCGCTCTCGTCGAGATCGCGCAGCATATTCTCGCCGACGTTCGGAATGTCGCGGGTGATTTCTTCCGGCCCCAGCTTCGTGTCGCGCGCTTCGATCTCCAGCTCTTCGATGTGAATCGAGGTGTAGTAATCCTCTTTCACCAAACGCTCGGAAACCAGGATCGCGTCTTCGAAGTTGTATCCGCGCCACGGCATGAAGGCGACCAAAACGTTTCGTCCCAGCGCCAGTTCGCCGCGATCGGTGCACGGACCGTCGGCAATCACCTGGCCCTTGCTGACGCGCTCGCCGACGTGAACGATCGGCCGCTGATTGATGCAGGTGTTCTGGTTCGAACGCTTGAACTTGATCAGCGTGTAGATGTCCGCCGTCACTTCGCGCGAGATCGTGCCGTCAACATTGTGATCGGCCTTCACGATGATGCGTTCAGAATCGGTGTAATCAACCACGCCGTCGCGGCGAGCGATAACCACCGCGCCCGAGTCGCGCGCCGTGACGTCTTCCATCCCCGTGCCGATGTATGGCGCTTCCGCGCGCAGCAAAGGCACCGACTGGCGTTGCATGTTCGAACCCATCAACGCGCGGTTCGCGTCGTCGTTCTCGAGGAACGGAATCAACGAAGCCGCTACGGAAACAAGCTGCTTCGGCGAAACGTCCACGTATTCGATCTCGTCGCGATGCGCGAGAATGAACTCGCCCGCCTTGCGCGCCGCGTTGCGTTCATTAACTATGCGGCCATTCTCATCAAGTTCGATGTTCGCCTGACCAATCACGTGTTTGTCTTCGATCCAGGCCGTCAAATAAAACGGATAAGGTTCGTAGCTCGCCTTCTCGCCGTTAGCTCCAACTTTCTTATTCGCCTTATCGACATCTTCCTGCGGCACGTGATCGCCCGGTTTGAATTTCGTGTCGCCGCCATTGATGACGCGTACGAACTCCACCACCTGACCGTTCACGACCTTGCGATAAGGCGATTCGATGAATCCGAATTGATTGATGCGCGCGTAGCACGAGAGCGACGAAATCAATCCGATGTTCGGGCCTTCAGGCGTCTCAATCGGACAGATGCGTCCGTAGTGCGTCGGGTGCACGTCGCGCACTTCGAATCCCGCGCGCTCGCGGCTCAAACCGCCCGGTCCTAACGCCGACAGCCGCCGCTTGTGCGTAATCTCGGAAAGCGGATTCGTTTGATCCATGAACTGCGACAACTGTGACGAGCCGAAGAACTCGCGCACCGCCGCCGTCACCGGCTTGGCGTTGATAAGGTCGCGCGGCATGGTCGTCTGCATCTCCTGATGGATCGACATCTTCTCTTTGATCGCGCGTTCCATGCGTTCAAGACCGATGCGGAACTGGTTTTCGAGCAGCTCGCCGACCGCACGCACGCGCCGATTGCCGAGATGATCGATGTCGTCAGCCTGATAGATCGGCCGCTTCTCATCATCCACCGGATTGCGGCGCATCTTCAGCACGTAGGTGACGACTTCGAAGAAGTCACTGGCCTGCAGCAGCGGATCGTCGATCCGCTCCATCTCCGGCTTGCCCATCTTGATGTTGAATTTCAGCCGGCCCACCCGCGAGAAATCGAACTTGCGCGGATCGAAGAACATGCCTTCGAGCAGTCGATAAGCCGTCTGCACCGTCGGCGGATCGCCGGGTCGCATCTTGCGATAAATCTCGAGCAGCGCATCGACCGGTTTGGTGACCGTGTCTTTCTTCAGGGTCTGGGCGATGACGGTGCCAACGTCGTCGCCTTCCGGAAAGAACACTGCGAACTCTTTGACCCCGGTCTGAATAATTTCCTGCAGCTTCGCCGGAGTGATCTCGTTGTTGGCATCGACCACAACTTCGCCGGTTTCCGTGTTGACGATGTCCGAGGCTGCGAACGCACCTTCGAACTGCGCGGTGTCCATCTCGACTTCGCCGATGTTCGCCTTGCGCAAACCTTCGAGCGACGTGCGTGTGATTTCTTTTCCTTTGCGCACAATCGGATCTGGACCACGGCCCTTGATCTCGAAGTCAACCTTCATGCCGACCAGGTTCGTTTTGCCGGCATCCGGCACCTGGACCATCAGGCTGCCGTTTTCCACGCGCACGTTATCGACCACGTAGAAGTGACGGATCAGATCTTCATCGGTGAACGAAGCGTTCTTGACGGCATCTTCCAACTGGCTGTCGCTGCCGAACGACTTGCTGTGGAAATTGGACCGCAACCAGGCCCCGAGCGCGCGCAGAAAGATCGTCGCGAGGAATTTACGCTTACCGACGCGCACGTAAAGCAGGTTCTTCTGGTCGTATTCGAATTCAACCCAGGAACCGCGATACGGAATGATCTTCGCAACAAACAACTGGCCGCGTTTGAAGAAAACACCCGGTGAGCGATGCAACTGCGAAACGATGACGCGTTCGGTCCCGTTGATAATGAAGGTGCAGTTGTCGGTCATCCAAGGAATTTCGCCGTAGTAGACTTCCTCTTCCTTGATATCGCGGATCGACTTAACGTTGGTATCCGGATCTTTGTCGTAAACCGTGAGGCGGATCTTGACCTTCAAGGGCACGCTGTAGCTCATGCCGCGTTCCTGACATTCCTGCTGATCGTGTTTGTGCTTTAAGCCGACCGGCTCACCACAATTCGGACACAGTTCGGGTCGCACGGAGTTAAAGGTGCCGCAGACGTGGCAGAGAGTTTCACCCGGACGCAGCGGATCGACTTTGATATTCGCGCCGCAATTCTTACAAGCCGTGCGCAGAAAACGCAGGCCTTCAAGGTTGCCGCACTTGCACTGCCAGTTACCGATCTGATACTCGACGAAATCGAGCGTGGCAGTCTCGCGAAAATCAGAAATCGGAAATACCGATCTGAATACCGATTGCAGTCCGGTGTTCTCGCGCTCCTCCGGCAGCAGATCCATCTGCAGAAAGCGGTTGTACGATTCCCGCTGAATCTCAATCAGGTTCGGAATC
>CBFHBI010000230.1:0-5421 GCA_965653755.1 uncultured Blastocatellia bacterium | reverse complement strand
GTGCAGGGCAACATCCTGGAACCTAATACCACGCTCGCAACCACACAGTTTCCGTGGCGTGGATCAGAGCCTCCGCGCGGCCGGCTCTTCCGCAATGACCTCGTGGTCACTAACGACGGCACGCGTGTCCTCAAGTTCACTGACGTAACTGAACAGAGCGGCATTGTTGCCGCCGGGTACGGAATGGGCGTCGCAGTCGGAGACATCAACAACGATGGATGGCCCGATCTGTACGTCACCAACCTGGGCCACAACCAGATGTTTCTGAATAAAGGAGATGGAACCTTCGTCGATGTCACCGACAAGAGCGGGACGGACGATGCGCGTTGGAGTACTAGCGCGGCGTTTTTCGATTATGACCGGGACGGCTGGCTCGATCTGATGGTCGTGAATTACGCCGACTTCTCAGTGACGAACAGTCCCACCTGCTACGCCAACAGCAGCGCGCGAGACTATTGCACGCCGCGGGCTTTCCGGCCGCCAGGCAATCGCCTGTTTCATAACAAAGGCGACGGCACGTTTGAAGACGTCACCGTGAAGGCCGGAGTCGACAAAGAGTTCGGCCATGGCCTGGGCATAGTCACAGCAGATTTCGACGGCGATGGTTGGCCGGACATCTACGTGGCTAACGATGGAGATCCAAATCAACTTTGGATCAATCAACGGAACGGTACGTTTCGCAACGAAGCGCTGTTGGCCGGCGCCGCGGTGAATCGTGATGGCAAGGCTGAGGCTGGCATGGGCGTCGACGCCGGTGACGTCGACGGGAACGGCACCGACGACATTTTCATAACGCACTTAATGGATGAGACTAATACTTTGTACCTGAATCTCGGTAAAGGACTCTTTGAGGATCGCACGCGTGAAGCCGGACTGGGGATGCCGGGCCGGCGATTCACTGGTTTTGGCACGCTCTTCTTTGACTATGACAACGATGGGTGGCTGGACCTTTTGGTCGCGAACGGGGCCGTCCAAATGTTGCCCGACTTGATCCGCCAGAAGGATCCTTTCCCTCTGGGTCAACCGAACCAACTCTTTCATAACACCGGCAAGGGAAACTTCGTTGAGGTGACCGATCAAGCAGTTCCGGGGTTTCAGGTTCTGGCGGTCGGTCGCGGAGCCGCCTTTGGCGATATTGATAATGACGGCGACACCGATGTGCTGATTACGAACAACAATGGACCGGCCAGACTTTTTCTTAATCAGGAAGGAAATCGAAACCACTGGCTGGGGCTGCGATTGATTGGAAAGACAGGGCGCGACATGTTGGGGGCGCGGGTAGAGATCGTTATTTCGAAAGACAAAGTCTTGTGGCGGAGGGCGCGCACCGACGGCAGTTACCTTTCAGCGCAGGACCCGCGCGTGCTCGCCGGCTTAGGCAGCGCCGCGCGCGTCGACGCCGTGAGGGTGCATTGGCCGGACGGCCGTGTCACGGAATGGAAAAATCTGGCGGTCGATAAGTACATCACCCTGAAAGAAGATTCGCAATGACACTACGAAAAGAAATTGGCGCCAGTGAATATCTCTCAGGTCGGGAAGGGTGGCTTGCCCCCGCGGCTTGGTTGCTGCACTTGAATGAGGACAAAGCGGGAGTAAACCACCCTTCCTGACCTGAGAGGTTTTTCACGACGTATGTTTTCAGCCAGGACTGTCGGGTGCAAGACTGAAAGCTCTTTCGCTAAATCGAAAATGAATCAGATGGGCAACAGCTCTGCTGCTCAAGCAATGATCGCTTCGTTGGTGGTTTGTTTGGTCGCGTTCGCCGCAACGTTCGAAGTTCATGCCCAAGAGCCGGCCCAGTCAGCAATACTTCCTCCTCCGGCGAAATCTAATCTTCAGCCGGTACACCTGCCGGATCTCACAAACCTGGAAGCAGATGTTCGCGCGCAACTGACTTCGGCACAGAGCACGCTCGCCGCAGCGGTGACGAATCCCGCTACACCCGTCGCGACTCTCAGCGAAGCCTATGGCGCCATGGGCGAGCTCTACCACGCTTATTCGCTGTCCTCTCCAGCCCGGGAATGTTATCTGAATGCCAGCTTGTTGACGCCAAAGGAGTTTCGCTGGGTCTATCTTCTCGCATTGGTCCAGCAACAGGATGGTAAAACGGACGAAGCTATCACCCATTACCTGGTCGCGCGCAGCCTTCGTCCCGATTACGTAGCTGCGTCCGTGAACCTGGGCAACGTCTATCTTGAATTAAATCGGCTGGCCGAGGCGGAGAGCAGCTTTCGCGCAGCCCTCTCGATCGATAAGAACAATGCGGCTTCTCATTACGGGCTTGGGCAAGTCGCTTTGTCGCAACGCATTTATTCAGAGGCCGTCACCCATTTCGAAGCCGCGCTGCGGCAGGTGCCGGATGCGAATCGCATTCATTATTCGCTGGCAATGGCCTATCGCGGCTTGGGCGACATGGAGAAAGCGCGGATTCATTTAGCTCAACAGGGTCCCGTTGGCGTTAAGGGGTCAGATCCCCTCCTCGATGAGTTGCAGGAATTAATCAAGGGCGAGCGAGTTCACCTGATTCGCGGCAAGCTGGCCGTGGGCGCTCGAAGGTACGACGAAGCCGCCGATGAATTTCGCAAGGCAATCACCGCTAATCCGAAGAGCGTGTCCGCGTACCTGAACCTGGGCACGACTCTCATTCAGACAGGAGAACTGCGCGAGGCGGCGGCACAGTTTGAAGCGGTGCTGCGGATCGATTCTCGAAACGTGCTCGCGCACTTCAACTTGGCGGTGCTGTTGGCGAACCGAAATGAACATGAACAGGCGATCTCTCATTTGCGATCCATCTTAGCCGTCGAGCCCAACGATCTGGGTGCGCGCCTGTTCCTGGCCCAGGAGCTGGAAAAGTCCGGGCGTTTCGCCGACGCGTTGGCAGAGTTTTCGCTGGTGGTCCAGGCAGATCCTGACAACGAGGACGCGCTGCTGGAACAAGTAAAGCTGCTGATGCAAGAGAAGCAATACCACAAGGCGCTGGACATCCTGGACAAAGGCCACACGCAATACCCGCAAAAGGGTCGGACTGCGGTGACACTGGCGTATCTGCTCGCGGCATCGCCGCAGAATAATTTGCGCGACGGCCGGCGCGCGCTGGCGCTGTCCCAGGAGATCGATGCGGCCACTAAGTCACCCGAGCACGGTGCTATCGTCGCCATGGCATTGGCCGAACTTGGACGCTGCAGCGAAGCAGCCGAATGGCAACGCCGAATGATTGTCAGCGCTGAGCAACAGGAGAAGACGGAAGTGCTTGCAAAACTGAGAGCGGCCTTGAAGCAATACGAGCAAACGCCATGCCGCCCGTCCAGTGAAAATGACTGGCCCGGACATTAGAAGAATTTTTTCGAGAAGACGAGCCGGTCGAGCGTCTGAGAGATCCTCGCTCACTACGCCCGCGTCAGGAAGATCGGCAGACCAATCTTTTGCTCATACTTCGGGCGATAACGCTCGGTGTTGTACATCAAGGCAACATCCACGCGACGTGGGCCAAGCTTCGGATCGGGAATCGGCGTCATCACGTAGCGTCCTTCGTTGATCGCCGCCATCAATCCTGATTTGCCATCTTCCAGACTCTCCATAACCATGCCGGCAAAAGTGAACGCGACCATTCGATCAACGAAGTCCGGGCTGCCTGAGCGCAAATCATAAGTCAGATCGCTAACGATGGTTTCTTCACCGCTGGCACGTTTGATCTTATCGCTCAGGTCTTCGGCAACGCTCATTTTCTTGCGATGGCCGAACGCGTCGGGTTCGCCATACTCCTTGACCTTGTAACCCTGCCACTGAGCACCTTCGGAGAGAACAACGAGCGAGTACTTGCTCGGATTGTTCCGCTTGTCCTCAATGAGCAAGTCGATCAAATGCTTGAGATCGACCTTGTGTTCCGGAATGCAGCAGCGCAGGCCAGTCACGTACGCCGTGTAGAGAGCCGTGAAACCCGCATCGCGTCCAAACACGCGGAAAATGCCGACCCGCTCGTGTGACCCGACGGTCGTGCGCTGACGGCCGATAGAGTCCATCGCCCGGGTAATCGCCGTCGAGAAACCAATGCAGTACTCGGTGTTGTGGACATCATTGTCCATCGTCTTCGGCACGGCGAGCACCTTCATGCCGTTGCGATCAAGTTCGGACGCATAGCTCAAGGTGTCGTCACCACCGATCGCAATCAGGTAGTCGAGACCGAGCCTCTCGATGTTCCGGAGCACCGCGGGGGTTACATCGAAGACCGAATTGGTGACGCCATTCCTCGTCGATTCTTTCGATTCGAACTTTTGGCCCTTCAAAGCAGCAGGCAGCTTCTTCATCCTTGCCGGGTTTGTGCGTGAGGTGTGCAGGATTGTTCCACCCGTGCGATCGATGGTGCGCGTGTTTTCCCGGTTCAGCGGCACTATGTATCGTGCCTTGCTTTCCGGATCATTGAGATCGAGATGCGTCAATCCTTCCCAGCCTCGGCGGACACCTATCATTTCGCATCCGAGTTCTGCCCCGCGGTAGACGACCGACTTGATCACGGAGTTCAATCCGGGAACATCTCCACCTCCAGTAAGTATGCCTATGCGCTTCTTTGCCATGTATGATCTGGTTCCGGCACGCCATTCTACGCTGTTTCGCTCTGCGCGTTTAGCGTGGAGCCGAACTCCGGACACCGACTTCGATATTCGTATGAAGTGGCAGGTCTCTTGATGAATTACCTACAAATAGATCGTAGCGTCCGGGCACGGTGGTCCATTGTTTCTTTGCGGTATTCCAAACTGAAAATGCCCGCGGGTCGAGTGTCATGGTTACATGTTTAGTCTCACCCGGCTGCAGCATTACCTTTGTAAACGCTTTCAGTTGTCTGGGCTCGCCAGCCGCGGCCGGAGCGCCTACATAGACCTGGACGACTTCAGCGCCAGCGCGCGAACCCGTGTTTACAACGTCAAGACTAACGCGAAGAGGCGCCTCAGCGCGTATTCGCGACGGGGCGTTGAGATTGCGCAACGCAAAGCTGGAGTATGAAAGGCCATACGCGAACGGGAAGAGTGGAGCAATCTTCTGCGCATCGTACCAGCGATATCCCACGTGCAGACCTTCTGAATACACCGCGGTCCCATTGACACCGGGATATTGCTGCGGCGTGTGAGCCGGCGTATCGCCTTCGGCTTTCGGAAAGGTGAGCGGCAATTTGCCTGACGGGTTGGCGTCACCGAAAAGCAGATCAGCTACGACGTTTCCGTCCTCTTCTCCCGGATACCAGACTTCGAGCACCGCCGCGACCTGATTAAGCCAGGGCATTAGCACCGCTCCCCCGGTCTTCAGGACTACGACCGTGTGTGAGTTGACCGCTGCCACTGCTGAGACAAGCTGGTTCTGTTTGTTGGGCAGCGAGAGATCAGGACGGTCGCTGCCTTCCCGGTCTTTGTTGCCAATCATCACCACGGC
>CBFHBI010000229.1:0-5431 GCA_965653755.1 uncultured Blastocatellia bacterium | reverse complement strand
CCGGTGGCTTGCGTCGCCGGCCTTCGGCTGACACTGCGATTGAAAAGGAGGACAGCAGCGGCAACTGGCGCTCGGATGAAAATCTTTTTATGGACGGCGCCGACGTTTTCAGCTTTGCGCTGCGCACCGTGCCGCCGACGCTGCAGCAGTTGTTGGAAAAAGCAGGGCTGACGATAGACCAGATCAATTTCATCATCCCGCATCAGGCAAATAAATTTGTGCTGGAGCGGCTGCGCGCGAAATTGAAATTTCCGGCGGAGAAGTTTTGGATCGATATGGAAGACTCAGGGAACACAGTGTCGTCGACGATTCCGATTGCGCTGGAAAAAGCTCTGCGACAACAGCGCGTGAAGTCGGGTGATCGCGTCGCGCTGGTAGGGTTCGGCGTCGGATACTCATGGGGCGCGACCATTATTGAGATTGTGTGAGTGTCTGTTCAGCGGCTTTGCCGCAGCACCAGTGCGGAAAGGCTCTGCCTTTCCGCGCGTGTTCTCCGTTAATCCCAACCTGAGGCTAAGCCTCAGGTTGAAGAAGTTAATTGTAATCCGCCGGTAAGCCGTAGGCTTTCCGCACTGGTGCGGCGGCGAAGCCGCGACTGACTACCAATGGGACTGCGAAGACTTGCGAAGGCTGTTCTCCCGAAGCGTGCTGTTGATTCTCTTCGTCACCAAAAATGGGAGCGCGAGCGACGCCGCGTCGCTTCGTTGCCACCACTTAACGAGGCCGACTTCAAACAAATTCTCACTGACGATCTCCAGTTGAAGTCCGGTGATTTGGTTTACGTGCACAGCGGCATGGACGGATTGAATCTGGACTTTCCGTTCTATCGCATTCTCTTTTTGATCCGGGAAATTATTGGGCCGGCGGGTACCGTGGTTTTCCCGACTTATCCGAATCATCGCATCTCGTCCTATGAATGGCTCAAGCAGGGAAACGAGTTCGATATTCGCCGGACGCCTTCATACACGGGAATACTCACTGAGTTTGCGCGCCGGCAACGCAAAGCTGTGCGCAGTTTGCATCCGACGAAATCTGTCTGCGCGATTGGACCGGCGGCGAAAGACTTGACCGCCACGCATCACCTGTCGCCTTATCCTTACGATACCAACAGTCCCTACTTCAAATTGATCGCCGGCGGCGGCAAGATCGTCGGCCTCGGCGCGACGACGAATTACATTTCGTTTGGATATTGTGTTGACGACGCGCTCAAGGAAAAGTTTCCCGTGCGTGTCTATCGCGACGAGTTGTTCTCCGCGCCGTGCATTGACTATGAAGGCCGGCGCGTGATCGTGCCAACCTATGCGCATGACATGCGCACGACTTTGCATCCCGACATGCCGCGCTGGATGCGGACGTATGTTTCCGCCGCAGCGTGTCGCGATGTAATTGTGGGAGGGATGAAGTTCTTCCGCGCGGACGCGCCCAAACTTTTTGCCGAGATGATGGAGTTGGCGAAGCGAGACATCATCGCGTATCCACGATCGGCACGGAAGTAAAGGTGGCGTACAGTCTCATTCACACTTGCTTCAGCAAGGTGATGGCCGAGGAAATAATAATGCGTTGAGCCGTTTCAACGGCTTAGAAACCATTAAAATGGTTTTGCCTCCTCGTCAGCTAGCGAACACCTCCCTAAAGCGAGGTGTGAATGAGAATTACTTGCGAGTTTGGATTGGAAAGTCAGCAGCCCTCAACTTGAACGCCAATTCGCTCAGCGTAATGAACTCAATGTCCCTGGCATCTGCCACCTCACCCACAAATTCCTCGATTGCCTTCCAATCACGAATGTCTTTGGGATGATTCGTCAGCACGACCGGAACCTTCGGCAGTCCTGTTTGCCGCGCCCGCTCGCGAATCGAAACCAGCATCTCGTGCATCAGCGGATAATTCAATCTACTTACGTCAGACACAAAGTGCTTTCGTTTGAGTACAGGTGCGATCAGTTTCTCGTACACGCGGGCGACTCCCGACGTTTGCGTGTCCAGTTGCGCGCGCGGTGTTGGCGAACTATCGGCACTGCGACTCATTCGCGCCGTCGCGAGTTTAAGGTTCTGCTTCGTTACCTCGCGCCGGGATCCGTAGAAATGATTCAGCGGCACGCAAACAATCGGCTCCGGCTGGGTTGACACCCGCCGCGCGTCGTCCATGCGCGGATAATATGGTAGAAAGCTCTCTTCGCAATTTCGATAGTCCAGTTGCAGCGTTGCGTTGTCGAGATAAAAGCCGGCCGCCATGCTGACATCGATTTCGATTCCGAGTGACGCCAGCGACGAGAGTAGATGCGTTGAAGGCGCGAGCGCCAAAGCGCTGGCGCGAAACGCAACACAGCGATATTGCAGATCGACAGGTTGCAAGAGTTTTTCGAGATAGCGTTTCGATTCCGCGATCATTCGATTGGCACTGTCGCGATCGTATTTGAGCAGTGACCACTGGCCGTGCAAATGCCACTTGCCGTTGTCGTACCGGGCGTCGGACCATTGCGAGTGCAAATGCAATTGAATGTCGTGACCTTCGGAGTGGGCCTCGATCGCATGTTCATCCCAGCGGTCGGCGGCAAGCTTCAGTTCATGGTGTTCACCTTGGAGTGCCCTGAATTTCAGTTGCTGCATCACGTCGGGAAGAAACGTCGTGCGTGCGCCGAACTTTTTGTAGATGGCGAGCAGTCGCCGCATCGGCGCGAACTGAATCTCTTCAATGTCGCCGGAGCCATCGCCGCGCAGTTCCCAGTCGTGCGTGAGTGCAAGATAGATTATGACGTCAGAACGGCCTGCGGTAGCGGGCCGTTGATCGTTGAGCGTGTCGGTCATTTGGGATCAACCGCCCGCTACCGCAGGCGGTTCTGACATTGTACTATCACCGGCGATGCTGCACGGCAAATCAATCATTTGTTTCGGTGGCGAGGACTGGTGGTATCACCATCCGCATTCGAAGAACCACCTGATGCGCCGTTTTGCGCGCGCCGGCAATAAAGTCATCTTCGTCAATTCGATTTCGATGGGACTGGCGCCGATGAAGAGTGGCGAGGTGCTGCCGCGAATTAAACGAAAGTTGAAAAGTTACGCGAAGCTCGCGCGCACGACTGCTGAAGGAATCACGGTCGTCTCGCCGGCAGTGGTGCCGTTCTTTGGCAGTCGCGCAGCCGCGGCGACAAATCGAAAATTATTGACCGCGCAGGTTTCATCGCTCGCGAAACGTCGCCGTATGGAGCGGCCGATCCTCTGGATCGCAATTCCCACAGCGGTAGAAGTCGTCGGGCGTCTGGGTGAGCAGTTGGTCGTCTATCAGGTGTCCGACAAATACGATGCCAACACCATGGACCATGCAACCGATCCGGCTTTTATTCGGCAGCTTCATGAACGGGCGATCGCAGCGGCGGATTTAGTTTTCTATTCGAGCAGAAAATTGTTCGCCGAAGCTCAACTTGGCCGGGAGAAATCGCATCTGCTCGAACAAGCGGTTGACTTCGATCACTGGTCGCCAATCAGTCGCGGGGAAGTCGCCGTCGCTGACGCAATTGAGCGCATACCGCACCCGCGCATCGGTTACTTCGGCGCGATCGAGCCGTGGCTAATTGATCAGGACTTGATCAGAAAAGCCGCCCGCGAACGGCCAGACTGGAACTGGATATTCATCGGCAATAAATCGCGCGGCTTGGAAATCGAAGATTTACCAACCGTTCATTTTCTGCCGCCGGTGAGCTATCAGGATTTGCCGCATTACGCTACGGGGTTTGATGTCTGCGTGTTGCCGTGGAACACCGAACTTGCTTTCACGAGTTACGGCTCGGCGATTAAAGTGCGCGAATATCTGGCATCTGGCAAACCGGTCGTGATTTCGCCGCTGCCTGAATACGAAACGATGAGCGAAGTGCTGCGGATCGGTCGCAGCGCTGAACAATTTCTCGATCTCGTCGCAGACGCTTTGCGCGAGAGCGGAGCGGAACGATCGAAAGCGCGGCAAGCTGCGGTGCGCGAAGGAACCTGGGACGCACGCGCGGAATGGGTCAGCGATTTGATTGAGAAGCAGATCGCGCAGAAGGGCGCACGCGCGTCCCGACAAAACTGACGATCGCGCAAGTCGCCACTCCCGCAACGGAAAATAAAAAATAGTCGACCGCCAGAACGTAGCGGTATTCGGTGTGCACTATTGATTGCACGGTGAAGAAATAGATCGGGACTAGGGACAGCACTACGATTGCCGGCGTTTGCTTTTTCAAAATCAAAATCGTCAAGCCGAAGATCGCGATCGGCAGCATCACCGCGGTAATAAAAATTCTCTGAACTGCATGAATCATCACCCGCGGCCAACGAGTCCAAAGATATTTCGCGGCACCTAGTTCATACAGTTGAATCCAGCCGATTTCAGCCGTCGAACTCTTAGTCGGAGCCTCGTTGGCCCAAACAACTCGGACCTGGTCATCGCTGACGGTCGCGAAGGATAGGCGAACGTTCTGCCAGAATTCTGTATAGGAAGTTGAATTTTCTACAGGCTCAATTATCTGTGATGAGTAAAGCTTGTGGTTAGGATTCTCAATGCTAATCCTCATTCGTCCATCCGAGAGTATTATGGGAACGATCACGACATAGTCGGCAGCCGGTTTTACCGGCATCAGCGGCCCAAGAAACTGAGGACCATACTTGTTCAGGTTACTTTGAAGCGTAAGTGTCATTCCGTCCATGTTCAGCATGGCGAAGGCTTCGGGAGCAACCGTTCCATGATTTGCTAGTTGCTCCGAATCGATCGTAGCCGCCGCATACAACTTGCTCACGTCTGGACTGTGGCTTATCGCTGGTTCCGTTGACAGCAATCGCGACCTTTCCAATCTCAGCATCGATGAGGCACGTTTCGTCATCACGCCTGCGAACCAGAATGGATGCGACCGAATAATTGAGAACCCGCGGGCGAGTCGCGCCCGCTCGCGCTGGACTCCGTCGGGATTGAACAGGGTCCCGTAGTAATCGGGACGCTGATAAATTTCGGACTCCTGTTTCATGATCCCCACGTCAGTACCCGGAATGCCGAAGCGTCCTTCTTTGTCGTAATCAGCAATTCCTTCCAGCAAAGTCTGGCCGGCTCCGAGCGACAGCGGGATGAATCGATGAAACACGATGGCGTTGCGGAGGGTCAGCGGCAGAACGAATAGCAGCGTGCCGCAGATTACCGCCGCGGCGAATTTCCAGCGGCTGGCGGTAGCAATTAGGAGAGGCACGGCGGCGGCGAAGAAGAAAGTCAGCAGCATCGTGTTGGCCCGCAGCCAGCATGAAATTCCCAGGAGTGCTCCGATGAAGACAAACGCGAAGAGTCGCGGCCGTTTGACTGCGCGCGCCAACAGATAGACCGCCAACAGAATCGGCAGCACCGAAATTGAATCGGGCAGCAACAAGACCGAATTCCACGCCAGTTGCGGAGAGAACGCCGCGAGCAATCCTGCGAC
>CBFHBI010000228.1:0-5461 GCA_965653755.1 uncultured Blastocatellia bacterium | reverse complement strand
CCAAAGCGTGGACCGCCTCGACGTTCCATTCGGGGTGCTCACGCAGCAACGCCGTCGCGGCTGGCGACGGCGTTGTGCCTGCGTCGAGGTTGGCTTGAGTATCCGAGACGTTAGCTTGCGAATTCTGTTGGTCCATCTAACCTTGGTTTTTGAATCTCAAATCTGAGATGGCACACGTCTCAAAATGATCGTCGCTTCTCGTGGCGCGAAGCAATCGTGTAAGGCTTCGATTGCGCAAGATCTTTTTCGCGCAGTGTCGATCCGTCGGTCACTGGCAAAGTACCCGGCGTAATAGCCGCGCGCGCTTCTTCATCCGGCGCGTCACGCCGATCGCGAATCGATTCCTTCATCACTTTGTCCTGCAACATCATCACCGCGTGAATCAACATCTCCGGACGCGGAGGACAGCCGGGGATATAGACATCGACGGGAACAATCTTGTCAACGCCCTGAACGATTGCGTAGTTATCAAAAACGCCGCCCGAGGTCGCGCACGCGCCCATCGAAATCACCCACTTTGGTTCGGGCATTTGATCGTAGATGCGTCGCAGCACGGGTGCCATCTTGCGCGAGACGCGACCCGAGACGATCATCACGTCCGCCTGCCGCGGCGAAGCGCGAAACGCTTCGGCGCCGAACCTGGCAATGTCGTTGCGCGAACTGATGACGTTCATCATTTCAATTGCGCAGCACGCTAAGCCGAACGTCGCGGGCCACAACGAAGACTTGCGGGCCCAGTTAATCAACGAATCGAGGCTCGTCGTTAAGACTTCCGGCAGTGAATCCGCAATGACGTTCTCTAAACCCATAACCTGGTTTCCGGTTTCAAGTCTCAAGAATCAGGTTTAAGCCGCCCGAGACGAACTTGAAACCTGAAACTTGGAACCTGAAACTTTCTGTTCCAATAACCTTGCTTCCGCTTCCGCCTCGCGGCGCGCTGTTTCGCTCCAATCAAATGCGCCTTTCTTAATCACATAAATCAAACCCGCAGCCAGCAACGCGATAAACACGATCATTTCAAAAAAGACGACGTTGCTCAGTCCGTATTCCGGTGACGACAAACGCTTGAAAACAACCGCCCAAGGCACCAGGAAGATGACCTCAATGTCGAACAGGATGAAGATCATCGCGATCAAATAGAACTTGACCGAGAATCTTTCGCGCGCTGAGCCGACCGGATCCTTGCCGCACTCGTACGGCATGAGTTTCGTCCGCGTGCGCTTTCTTTGTCCGACCAGCTGCGACAGTCCGATGAAAGTCACCGCGAAGCCTGCCGCAACGATGAACATCAGGACGATTGGTAAATAATCTACGAGGCTGAAACTCATAACGTGCGCAAAAAGCAAAGTGCAAAGAGATAAGCGTCAGGGTCGGTAGTCTCGCGCTTTGCCCTGTGCGCTTTGCTCTTAGCACGAGCTGCTTGAGAATCATTGTACAAGCAAAATCGTAGGCCAAGGACCGAAGGGTGTCAAGGCGATGAAGGTGGCAGATGGCTTGAAATAAGAATTCATTGACCGTCGAAAAATGCGTGTGCTAACTTTCGACTTGGCCTGCATTTTGCCCCGACGATAGACTTCGACTCGGAAAGTGATCACCGGATACAACACAGACGTTGAGTACGACGGCGTTGTCTATCACGTCCAGACAGAGGACAAAGGTCTGCAGACGCCGATCATTCTATCGCTGGTTTATGTCGGTGGCGCGATTCTCGCGAGCAAACGTGCGCCTTACAACGACCTGATTGCCGCGGGTTTCGACAAGCAAGTATTGACTGAACGTCTGCAACGACAGCACAAGCTGATTTGTGCCGCAGTCCATGCAGGACGCATTGAAGATTTGAAGCGAATGAGCGAGCGCGAGTCCGCTCCGCCTTTAGCGCCTGAGCCGCCCATCCCACCTCCAGAGCCTTTGGCGTCGATCGAAACTGAGGTTGGGCCCATCGTCAACAGCGAGACACCAGTCGCGCCGGCGCCGACTCAAATAGAGGAAGACTCGTTCGATATTCCGTTGGCGATCAGATTGATTGATGAGCCAGAGTTTCGGGGCGGCGGCGCCGTGATGCTGAAAGCTCGGGTAACTCGGGCGACCTCAAACGGGCGAACGGCTGCGGCGAATGTGAAGTTGGTGGTGAAAATTCTCAGTACTGCCTTCTCGCCCAGCAAGCTAGAGACAATTACGGACGACAACGGAGACGCGTCGGTTCAGCTCAAGTTTCCGAAGTTTCGCAAAGGCCGGGCAGCGGTCCTGGTCCAAGCTGAGGATAACGGCGTGCGCGCAGAGCTACGTCGCATTATCCTGCCGGCTTAGTCAGCCTAGTGAAGATTCAACTCAACGGAGAAGCCAGAGAATTCTCGGACGGCTTGACCATTCAGGCGCTTGTTTATGAACTCGCTCTGGAACCGACGCGGGTCGCGATCGAAGTCAATCTCGATGTAGTTCGCCGAAGTGACTGGGCAACGACGACGCTTCGCGATGGCGACCGCATCGAGATCGTTCACTTCGTCGGTGGCGGCTGCGATTGAGAGAGCACGTTTCGATTTCCTTATCAATGGGTGTAGAGTTTCCGGCAGACTTGTAACGCAAACTGTTAGTTTGCGAATAGTCGCACCAGTCGCAAACTGACAGTTTGCGTTACAAAGGAAACTCGTCATTTATGTCCACACCAGCACCAGCTCTTACCGATCAATTTGAAATAGCCGGTAAGCCATTCAATTCTCGACTCATCATCGGCACCGGAAAATATCGAAGTTACGATGAAATGAAGGCGGCGCATCGCGCGTCGGGAGCTGAGATGGTTACCGTCGCCGTGCGCCGCGTACCGCTCGATCACAGCAGCGAATCTTTTCTCGATCATCTCGATCCCAGTTTACAGATTCTGCCGAACACCGCCGGCTGTTACACGGCGGAAGAAGCTGTGCGCACCGCGCGACTTGCGCGCGAAGCCTTGCAGACCGACTGGATCAAGCTGGAGGTGATCGGCGATCAGACTACGCTGTTTCCGGACAATGAAGGCACACTCGAAGCGGCGCGTACGCTCGTCAAAGAAGGTTTCATTGTCCTGCCTTACTTCACTGACGATTTGATTGTGGCAAAAAAACTGCTCGACGCCGGATGTCCTGCCGTAATGCCGCTCGCAGCGCCGATCGGTTCGGGCCTTGGCGTGCAGAATCCAACCAACCTGCGGATCATGCGCGAGCAACTTCCCGATGCCACAATCATCGTCGACGCGGGAGTCGGCACCGCCAGTGATGCTACGATCGCGATGGAACTCGGCGCTGATGCGGTGCTGATGAATACCGCCATCGCAGAATCACAGAATCCGGCAACGATGGCCGAAGCGATGAAGCTGGCAATTCAGGCCGGGCGCCTGGCATACGTCTCAGGTCGAATGACCAGGCGGCTCTATGCCAGCGCTTCAAGTCCGGTCAGCGGCGTGGTTCGCTAGTGTCAGAAGCCCAACCGTGAGGGAGGGCGATCAACCAAACGAGCTGGCCGCAGATAGAGATTAAGAAACCGACTGCTATTTGGAGTGCGGCGGCTTGACGCCGCTTTTTTATTTGTTCGTTCCCACAGCATTGGATTAAAAAAGCGCTGTCAAGCCGGCGCACTCCAAATCGGGGCGTTAGAGACCCGCTGGGCTTTGCGTAAATTCCTCTTGCAGCACCCTCACTGAGCGTGATAAATGAAGCCCCCATCGAACCAGGGTGGGTGTCCTCGCGGTAGTTCAACCGTCTCTTCCAAAAGGAGAAAAACATGAAAGGGATTGTCCGCCCAATGATGGGAGTGCTTTTGCTCTGTTTGTTTGCGATGCCGCTCTCCGCGCAAAATCCAAACGTCGCCATTCGCTTTGAAGCTGGGCATGGCGCCGGCGAGTATTGCGCGAAGGGTGAGCTGAAGAATTTAAAAACTACGGTGATTACGGTTTCTTACATTGAGCTTTGGGTTTACGACACCAAGACCTGCAAACGCGTCTGCGTGACGCGCAAGGTGCTCAATCAAAAAATCAAGCCCTGCGACAATTTGGTGTTTGAATTGTGCTGCAAGAACCCGTCGCCGGCATTTGTTGATGGGATTTATTACGTGCGCGTCCACCACAATCTCGGAATTAACGAAGCATGGAGCTTTGCCGGGGCATGAACCGGAATGGTTTAAGAAACTAAGTTCGCCGTGATCGCGATCCTGCTCTCACGGATCGCGATTCAACCCGACAAAAACCTGCTAGTTTGGAATTGGGCGTCTGAATAATCTCTCAGGTTGGGACCGCCTTTTATCTTCCGTCGAATGATGTAGCGAACGGAAGCGGGCGCAAGCCACCCTTCCCAACCTGAGAGCTTGTTTTCGGCGGCTTAGATTATGGGCACGGGCTTGCTGTGGTCGAAGTATTGCGCGCGGTTACAGACGTTGCATAAGTGAAGTCTGCCGAGTTGTCATTCGTATCGGTACAACTCACGGTTCTAATCACTGATCGTCCATTCGCCGTGGCCGATGCTGTTGTCGCCCGCGCGCTGCCTTCAAAACAATTAGGATTTCCAGTTGTGGTGCCAAATCCGTAACCAAGAAAATCAACGATGCCCGAACCGGTCGGATTGAAGGGCGCAATCCCATCGTCTCCC
Source organism: uncultured Blastocatellia bacterium (assembly GCA_965653755.1). Classification (GTDB taxonomy): domain Bacteria; phylum Acidobacteriota; class Blastocatellia; order Pyrinomonadales; family Pyrinomonadaceae; genus UBA11740. The sequence continues at coordinate 848 of CBFHBI010000228.1, read as the reverse complement.
GGGCATGTGCCCGTCAGCAGAGTTGTGCCAAGAACAAGTGCGACCTTTCCTGAATTGGCGTTGAGATTAATTGTTCCCCCGGTAACATCCGGCGTCGGCAATGTAGCGCCGGTAGCGCCACCAGAGGATTCCTGAATTAGGAAATATTGTCCGGGAGCGATTGTGCCCGTCGTGATGTCCGTCTTGCTTGAGGCAAACGAGGCAGTGGCGTCAGCGTACTGAACTGAGTAAGGCGTGAGCGAGAAGTCTACGGTGGTTTTTCCGGCATTGAATATTTCAATGAAGTCATTCTTGTAAGTCGCGCTGGTCAATCCTCCGCCACCATAGGCCTGACTAATTACCAATTTCGCTGTCCTGGCCGTGGTCTGTGAGGTGGCAGAATTATTCACCGAAACCGAATCGGTAGTCGATGAAGAGACGGTCGCAGTATTCGATATCACCGTGCTGTCCGTCACCGTCGTCAGCACGCGCACGGTAATCTGGAAAGCGGCGGTGGCGTTTGCGTTCATCGATGGATGGGTGCAGGTGATCGTTCCCCCAACTGAATCGACTGCCGGTGTGATGCACGTCCAGCCAGGCGGCGGCACGGCCATCGATCTGAATTTAACCTGAGACGGCAGAGTATCGCCGACGCTCACGCTCGAGGCCGCCTGAGGTCCGTTATTCTTCAAATTTATCGTGTAAGTGAGATCGTTGCCGACGCCGACCGGATCGGGTGAGTCCGTCTTGGTGACAGCGAGATCAGCAGAATTCGGATCGACCGCCTAGCCCGTCGCGGTTGCAGAATTGTTAGCGCTGTTCTTATCCGCGGTATCGCTCGTAACATTTGCGGTATTCGTGATCGCAGT
>CBFHBI010000227.1:0-5467 GCA_965653755.1 uncultured Blastocatellia bacterium | reverse complement strand
CAAGTCAGCGCCCCAAGCGTCGGCTTCATCGAGCAGGACGCGTTTTGGTGCGCCCATGATCGCCCGCCCTTCAATCTTGATTGAATCGTTGAGGTGCAACTTTAATTTTGCAGCCGCGGCTTTTACGATCGCATCGGATTGAGTATGAATCGCGGAATTGAGTCGTTCATAATAATCCTCGGGCAGAACCCACACTTCGGGCGTCGGCGCCAGCGGCAGCTCGAACGCATGGACCACGCGAATCTCGGATCCATCCGGCCAGCTTCGCTGCGCGACTTCTTCCAAAGCCGCATCGCTGTAAGGCGAACCGTCAACACCAATTAGTATTTTCATGATTACGTTCCTTTCCGTCGCCGCGATTACGGCTTGATGGCGACTTTCAGCACACCGTCCGCACGGCTGCCGAATAATTGATATGCATCGCCGATTTTATCGAGCGAGAATGTGTGTGTGAGCAGCGGCGTGAAGTCCACGCGGCCTTTGCGAACCACTTCCATCAGTCGCCGCATGCGTTCTTTGCCGCCGGGGCACAGGGTGGTGACAATGCGATGATCACCCAGGCCGGCTGCGAATGCATCGTAAGGGATCTGCAATTTGCCTGAATACACGCCGAGGCTGGAGAGCGTTCCCGCCGGGCGCAAGCAACGCAGCGCGCTTTCGAAAGTTTCCTGCGTCCCCAACGCTTCGATGGACACATCGGCCCCGCCGCCGGTGAGCTTCCGCACCTCACTGATCACATCGACGCTTCGATAATCGAGGACCACGTCCGCGCCCATTCGCTTCGACATCGCCAAACGGTGGTCGTCGCCATCGACACCGATGATCAGAGCCGCGCCCAACATCTTCGCGCCCGCAGTCGCGCACAAGCCAATCGGTCCCTGCGCAAAGACAACGACTGAATCACCGATGTGAATATTTCCTGATTCAGCGCCGCTGAAGCCGGTCGAAGCGATGTCCGCTAGCAGCACCACCTGTTCATCAGATAATTCGTCGGGAATCTTCGCGAGGTTCGCTTGCGCGTGGGGAACCAGCAGATATTCGGCTTGCGCTCCGTTAATCGTATTACCAAATCGCCATCCGCCGATCGCCTCGTAATCTTTTTCATGTCCGCATTGCGAGAGATGACCTGCCAAGCACGCGCGGCATTGACCGCAAGGAGTGATCGCGCCGACCAGCACGCGATCGCCAATTGAGTATCCGGTTACGCCGGCGCCCAGTTCCTCGATCACGCCGACTGGTTCGTGACCGATGATCAGACCCGGCTTCACTGGATATTCGCCGCGCAGGATATGCAAATCAGTGCCGCAGATGGTTGTCAGCGTTACGCGAATGACAGCCTCGCCGACGCTGGCACGCGGCCGCGGAACTTCTTCGACTCGAATGTCGTCTTTACCGTGAAAGACATTTGCCTTCATCGTCGTTACCTTCCTTTCTATAACACCCTCTCGCGGGGTCGCCGCGTCTTGTCCCAGGGATCGGAAGTAACGAAATCTGAAAAGACCGTGCCGTTGTCAGCGTGGGTGAGACGAGTCACCTCCGGCATCGAGCTTTGCTCGAATTCCTCGACGCTGCCCGTAAAAACAATGTGCCCGCCGGCCAGGACCATCACCCACGTGCGCGGCGAGATCTGCGCGTCTGCATCTTCAATGACAATGCGATCGCCTGACTTAGTCGCGCGATGCGTTGCCAGATAAGGAATCTCGTCCAGCTTTTTCGTCACATAAATTGATGAAATGCCGTACACGTCCCGCGCCCTGATGATCAGATCAAGCACCTGCGTCGAGGTCAACGGATCCAATCCAGAAGCAGGTTCGTCAAACAACATAATCGAGGGCCAGCCGACCAACGCGCGCGCGATCTCCAACCGCCGGCGCATTCCGCCTGACATTTCGTACGGCAGCTTCTGTGCATCCTGGAATAGACCGACAAATTTCAGGACCTCCGCCACCTGCCTTCCCGTTTCAGCTTCACCTACACCGTGTTCGACTAGTCGATAAGCTACGTTCTCGTAAACGGAAAGACTGGTAAATAGCGAGTCTTCTTGAAACACGATCCCCATTCGTTTGCCGCGAAGATCCAGCAGTTCAACTTCGCTCAACGGGCCGGCATCGCGCCCTTCGATCAGCACCTGTCCGCTGTCCGGATGATCGAGGGCAATTGCCAGCCGTAATAAGCTCGATTTGCCAGAACCCGATTCGCCAGTGAGAAAGATCATCTCGCCGCGATCGAGCTTAAAATTAATTCCAAACAAGACGCGCTTCTCGTCGAAACTCAAAGAGACATCGCGGAATTCGATTGGGAGACTGTCTTTGATTTCCGTGTTCATTTCATTTCCTCTTTCGAATGCTCAGCCGAATTAAATCAATTAGCCTTTCGTACAGCGAGATTGACTACTGAACGAAGACGAAGCTGCCGCTCCAGGCGCCATAATTTCTCGTCTTAATACCGTTGCGCGAAGTTCCTTGATACGACGAACCGCCGGGTCGAATTTCGATCGTCACCTTGCCGCCGCTGCTTAAATTGATCAGTCCGGCATGCACCGCGGCGACGCAGATTGTCGAGTCGTCTGTGTAAACGTCATTGCCCCACACCTCCGCGTTACCGGTCATCGGATCGAAGCCCAGCGAACCCTTCGGCGGACAAGTGAGCGAGAAGCGTTCGCCGTTGCGACCGCGCATTGGTTGAGCTGTCATGCTCCACGGATCGCCACCGGTAAGCGGCGTCTCTGTGGTTGCAGACGTTGAACCTTTCGCAGAGACAATCACAAAACTGCCGCCGTACGATCCATAGTTTGTGCTGACGATCCCATTGCGCTGCGTGCCGCGATATGAATCAGCCGCGGATTGAATCTCGATCGTGACAACGCCACCACGCGCGACGCTGATTACACCCGCGTGAACCGCCGCCGTGCAGATCGATGAATCATCAGTGTAGAGATCGGTACCCCACACTCTACTGCTGGCTGGTCCACCAGCGGGACATGAGAAAGTAAATCGTTGACCATTTTTCCCGCGCAGCGAATCGGCCTGCGCCGCCCAGTTGACGTTCGCGCTGCCACTGATTCGGCCAACGAACACGACACTGCCGGGCCATGAACCGTAATCGCGGCTCACCACACTGTTCCGATTCACTCCTTGATACGACGCTTGACCTTGTTGGATTTCAATGGTCACCGCGCCGCCACTCGCAACTTCGATATAACCGGCATGAACCGCGGCCGTACAAATCGACGAATCATCGGTATAGACATTCGTGCCCCAGAGACGGCTGCTCAGCGGTCCACCAGCCGGACAGACAAAAGTGAATTGCTGGCCGTTACGACCGCGCAAAGAATCAGCCTGTGTGGCCCAATCAATGGTTTGTTGCGCCGCGATCGTCGCTGCTAAAACCACGATCAGGATTGCTGACGCCCAAAAATATTCGATTCTGATTCTGCCGATCATTGGTGCACCTCCTTGTGCTGAGGCCATTGATACGCAGGCCATGCGAGTTGCGCGCATTCTGATTTAATCGCCTTCGCCACTCGTGCCGGGCCGTCACTAGTGCGTCGTCCTTACCGCTTGTCAAGACGCGCCTCCTTTCTTTAGACAGCAACGCTGGACATGTTCCAGATCGATTGCTTCACGTCACCGAATTCTCCAAAGACCAGATGGTTTTGAATTTCAGTTGCCGGATCGAATGTCATTGCTTTCTTCTCCTGCATGGCTATGCCGCGCGACGACAACCTGACGCATCCTTCTTCGTTTTTTCAAGCGCGGCCAGCGCCGAGGCTTCGGCCGCCTGTTTGGCCGCCAGCTCGCGTTCGTTTCTTTCCACATCCAGCTCGGCTGCGGTTCGCCGGTCTTCTAAGCGACCGTGTTCAGCTCTGAGCGCGGCGATGTCTTTATTCGCTTTGTCGATGCGCGATTGCACGGTTACGCAGTTACCGGACAGCGGCGCCAGATCCCCATTCGCGTTATCACAACGCGCTTTCTCTTCCTTAAGTTGATCGAGCACCGTTTCAGCCTTGCTCTGTTGGGCTTCGCTGGCTTTAATCTTCGCAGCGATCGACTTCACATTATTCTTGGCGCGATTGAGATCGCCTTCAGCTTTAATGCGCGCTGATCTAGCCTTGTTGTAATCGCCCTGCGCTCTGCCGAGTGCCGCAATTAAACCGTCGCAGGGAGTCTTTTGCGGCGCCGCTGCAGCACGAGTTACCCAGACGACCAGACCGGCCGCGACAAAAAGCAGCACCAACAAAATCAACGCTGTCAGAATATGACGGAGATGGTCCCTCTCAGTTCGGTGAGTCAGCTCTTGAATATCGCTTGCACGATGAAATGTCATAACTCCTCCGTCGCCCGTCCTCAGTGCGCGAGTTCTTCTCGCTCAGCCTCACACTCGTCGCAACAGAACGGGTTCTCCAGCCCCATCTCCATCGCCGACATCGCCTGATGAAAGCTGGGGTCATCTACGAAATAAAGATCGCCGCACGAGCGGCAGAGTAATTCACAAAAAAAGGGCACGCTCCAGATCGCCGAAGCGCGCCCTCAAAGATTTGCTGTCCTTATTCTGTAGTCTTCGTCCTGCTATGAAATAGAATCATCGCGCCATACCTGCTCTCGCGAGCAAGCGGTCTCAATGAAGCCTTTCCCGAACCGGACAGGCGTCTTTCAACGCATCCGGCTCTCCCTCGCGAGCGAGCTCTTTCCAAGATAAGCGTCCAATGACTGCTCAATCGAAATGACTCGCGACTGTGGTCCTTCGCCTTGTGAACGTTGCTAACGTCTCCCTGGTAGGACATCACTCCCCCGACTACTACAACCACTCTGTCCCTGTTGACGAATAGTTATTCAGCCAACCTATCCGAATTCGGAATCCGTCCACAGGTTCCGGCGTAGCTCGCCTGACAATTTATCCGGTGAGATAACCAAGTTTTCACCTCACCAGATTTTTCCCGCCGACTTAGGTCTCCTTCCGATTCCGTAACTTGAGGTCTTCAAGCTTGAGATTTATCCGCAAGATTTGCGAAGACCTTTTGGCCCTGCGATTGGCAACCAGAACCACCAGTCGCAGTGCGAAACGAATCTCAAATCTGAAATTTGAAATTTCAAATTGGTTTCGTTCCGCTCATCTCCCGCACCGCTTAGTTACTTAAGTGCGTTGATGGAAAGAATCTCGGATTCGACAATTACCGTCTGACCATATCGGCTTCCGTGGTGCGGCTCTGCTTGGAAGGTAACTCTTCCGCAAGCCTGATCCGTTTCCCCTGCAAGCTTGATCTCATGCCCGTTCTTTGCGGCTCATGCAAAGAACTTCGGCAGGGTTAGGACAATCACTGCTTCGCCAGTGAAGGCCGGTTCCGACCGGCTTTGCCACGGCGGCCTTTTCGCCGCGCCCTCTGGCTTCCGCCAAAACTTGGATTCAGACTCAGGGCGCAAGACAGCAAATTCTCAAAGATCAATTCTCAGATGAATCACATTTACAA
>CBFHBI010000226.1:0-5486 GCA_965653755.1 uncultured Blastocatellia bacterium | reverse complement strand
CGCTGAACGAATTGAAAGCCGCAGGGGCGGAGATCGTCGATCCCGCTGATGTCACAGGCTTACCGCAACGCCCAACAAATCCTTTGCCGTGTCGTGGTTTCAAATACGATCTCGAACATTACCTGGCGGAAGCCGGCGCTCCGGTCAAGACGCTTGACGAGATCATCAAGAGCGGAATGTTTCATCCGACGATTCGTCAGCGGCTCGAACGCGCGCAAACGAACGACTCGGCGGGCGACGACAGCCCGGGATGTCAGGCCGGTCGTGAATTCCGCAAGAAGTTTGGCGACGCGGTGCTGCAAACGATGGCCACGCTGAAGCTCGATGCGTTTGTTTATCCGACGTGGAGCAATCCGCCGGCGATCATTGGCGATGTGCGACAGAACTTAGCGGGCGATAACAGCCAGGTCTATGCGCCGACGACGGGCTTTCCGGCGATCACCGTGCCGATGGGATTTACACGCGGCGGCACACTGCCCGCTGGTCTGACGATCTTTGGCCGTCCGTGGGACGAAGACCGTTTGTTTGCGTTTGCGTACGCGTACGAGCAAGCCACACACCATCGCAAGCCGCCGCCAACGACGCCGCCGCTGAAGTGAAACCTGTAGCGCAAGTTGCTAACTTGCGCGTTCTGAGGCGCGCTCGGCTATGCCTTCTGATGTGCGGAAGTGCTGAGCGCTTCCGGCTAGTTCAGTTGAAATGCCTCGGGCTCCGCCCTGGATGAATGGGCGTAGCCCAATCTAGTTGGAGGATTCGTAAGGAAGGCCGAAGGCCTTCCTCACATTAGATGGCATAGCCAAAAGAATTATGGGCAAAGCCGATAGACACACAACATCGAACACGCAAGCTCTCAATCCTTCATTTCACGCGACCGCCGTTTGGGCCATCAGCGCGACGCTGGCAATCGCGATTTTGGCCGCGATCGTCGGCGCTCCGCTCCTTCAATCGGGCGGTCATCCGGTATTCGCGTTCAAGATCTACAGAGCCTTCAGCTACGTCTGCCATCAAATTCCGGAACGTTCATTTCATCTCTTCGGAAATAAGTTTGCCGTTTGCTCGCGTTGCACGGGAATCTACACTGGCATTGCACTGGCTACGCTTGGTTATCCATTGACTCGCTCGCTCAAACGCACCGACACACCGAGGCTGGTTTGGCTTTTTTTGGCCGCGGCGCCGCTCGCGATTGACTGGTCGCTCGGCTACTTTTCCATCTGGCAGAACAATCACGCTTCGAGATTCGCGACCGGATTTCTGCTCGGAGCGGTAGCGATCTTCTATATTTTGCCCGGATTAATTGAATTGAGTCTGAGAGGCCTTCGCCAAAAGCAAAAGGCGACGCTTCAATGAAGCATCGCCTTTCTAATCGACTAATTGATGCGATCGATAGCGCTTTGCTGGTAATCGGTTACTTGATTCCCGCCGCTTGCAGTTTGGCCGCAGGTTCAATGACGGGAGTTGAGGTTCCCACCTTCGTCTTAGACTTGAACCCGTTATTTCCAGCCTTCGCCTCTTCGCGCACGTAAGTCAGCCAATCTCCCGGCGCTTGACGTTCGCCTGAAGTGATCTCGAAGAACGTTTTCTGGATCTTCTCAGTGATTTCACCGCGCTGTCCGGTTCCGATGGTGATGCGATCAACCGATCGAATCGGAGTTATTTCCGCCGCGGTGCCGGTGAAGAAAACTTCATCCGCCACGTACAGCGCCGCGCGTTGAATCGCGCGTTCCTTGATCGTCAAGCCCAACTCGCCACAAATCTTGATGACGCTGTCGCGGGTGATTCCCGGCAGCACCGAAGATGAAAGCGGCGGCGTGTTCACGATGCCATTGGATACGACGAAAATATTTTCGCCGGACCCTTCCGAAACATAACCGCGATCGTCGAGGGCGATGCCTTCGGCAAACCCGTTGACGAGCGCTTCCAGCTTGATCAATTGCGAGTTCATGTAATTCGCGCCGCTCTTCGCCATGGCCGGCAGCGAATTCGGCGTCAAGCGGTTCCAACTCGAAACGCAAACATCGACGCCTTTTTCAATCGCTTCGTCGCCGAGGTACTTGCCCCAATCCCAAGCGCCGATGTAGCACGCCAATGGGTTCGGGAACGGATTCACGCCGAACGCGGGATGCTCTTCGTCGAGACTGCGGAAAAGAATCGGACGGATGTAGCACTGGTCAAGTTCGCTGCGACGGACCAATTCAACCGAAGCGTTGCAGAAATCATCGATGGTCCAATCGTGGTCCATGCGATAAACCTTCGCGGAGTTCAAAAAGCGCTGCATGTGTTCGCGCAAACGAAAGATAGCCGGCCCGCGTTTGGTTTTATAACAACGGATGCCTTCGAAAACGCTCGAGCCGTAGTGAAGCACGTGCGACATTACGTGGACACGGGCATCATCCCACTTGATGAACTCGCCGTTGTGCCACACCACATCGCTAATACGCATCTTGGCCGCATCTTTGGCTGTTCCGGTCGGTGTAAACATTTCTTTTTGGTTCTCCTTTGGAGACTAATCTCGCGGGGTCTGTATGAGTGAATTGACATTGCACGATACTCTAAGCCGCCTGCCTTTGCAACAGCACATTCATGACTTACGTGACGCAGATCACGGGCCTAAGATGCCGACTGTTGTCGTTAGGTTTTCAAGTGTTCACGAAATGAAACCAAGGTCCAATATTTTATGCTCCGCTTGATTCAACCGCGCTGCGTCCGTACGATTTGGTCGATCAGTTTTGGTCGATCACTAGCGAGGTGTCAGAACCGGGAGCGGTAGCGACCGGATCAAAGCGCGTCGCCGCAGAACTATCGTTTGTGGTTACGCAAGGATCGGCCATTAATCTCGGGTCACATGGTCCAGTCGCTACCGCTCCTGGTTCTGACACGTCGGCTTCTGACAGATGACTCCATGCTGCTTTTGCGTAACCTGACAGCGAGACTTGTTGCGGCCGGATTCATTTTGCTTTCGCTGCTCGGTTGCCGCCCGGCTAATAAATCGATGACAAATAATTCTCAGCCTTCTCCAATTGCGACGGACGCACTTTCAACTCACCGGCGCGCGATCATCGTGGACATGCACGCTGACACGACGCAACGGCTCGTCGATGAGAACGTCGATCTTGAAAAACGTTTGTCTGATGGACACCTCGACGCGGTGCGCGCGAAGGAGGGCGGACTCGACGCGCAATTCTTTTCGATTTGGGTTGATCCCGATTTGTATGGCCGCGGCGGCGCGAGCGCGATGCGACGCGCCGACATTCAAATCGAAGCCGTGCGCAATTTGGCGGCGAAACATCCCGAGACTTGGGAACTCGCGACGACCGCCGCGGATATACGCCGCATCGCCGACAGCGGAAAGATCGCGGCGCTGATGGGGCTCGAAGGCGGCTACGCGATCGACAACAGAATCGAAAACGTCGAACGCTATTACCAGATGGGTGTGCGTTACATGTCCGGCGCGTGGAGTGTCAGCACCGACTGGGCCGGATCGTCAGGAGATGAAATCGGCAAGACGCGTGGGCTGACTGACTTCGGCAAGCAAGTAATTCGCGAAATGAATCGGCTGGGAATGATGGTTGATGTTTCGCATCTGTCGGACAAAGCGTTTTGGGACATCGTCAATACTTCGACGAAGCCGGTGATTGCGACGCACTCGGGTTGCCGCGCGATCACAAACGTCCCGCGCAACCTCACCGACGAGATGATCGTCGCGCTGGCGAAGACGGGCGGCGTCGTTAACGTGATCTTTTATCCTGAGCACATCGAACCAGGCTATTCAGAAAAGAAAAAGAAAGTAGATGCCGAGATCGCCGAGCTGGTCCAACGCGCTTCCGATGAAGCGCAAGGCGACGCCGCGCAAAAGAAACTGGCGCGCGATCGCATGCGCGCGCAAGAATACCTGAAAAGATTGCCGCCGGTTTACGTTTCGCGCATCGTCGATCACATCGATCACGTCGTGAAGCTGGTTGGCATCGATCATGTCGGCATCGGGTCGGATTTCGACGGCATTCAAGCCGTGCCGGCGGATTTGAATTCGGTTGCTGATTTGCCGAATTTGACGAAGGAATTATTGAAGCGTGGTTACTCCGAAAGCGATATCGACAAGATTCTCGGAGGCAATATGTTGCGCGTGATGGAAGAGACCCAGAAGAACTGAGTTCGCGGCTCTGCCGCAGCCCCAGTGCCGAAAGGCTTGCCTTTCCGAGGTCGGTCTGAATTTTAATCGAGGCTACGCCTCTGTTTGTGTGAGGCGTAGCCTCCGCTGTTACAAGTAAGACTCCCGGTAAGGCAGAGCCTTACCGCACTGGTGCTGCGGCAAAACCTCAAAGCAGATCGCTCAAAGATCATGTCACCGCGAAAAAGCAAACGCCCGCGCATCGGATTTCACGCTCCAATAAAAGATGGTCTTCATCAGTCTTTGATCATTGCGAAGGAAACCGGTTGCGACGCGGTCCAACTATTCTCACGCAATCCGCGCGGTTGGAAAGCCAAGCCGCTGACGCCAGAATCGATCGCACTGTTTCGGAAGACGCTGAAGCAAACGAAACTCTCGCCGGTCCTCATTCACGCCAACTATCTAATCAATCTTGCTGCCGCCGATGAAGTCATCCTGTTGAAATCGATCGATTCCTTTCGCGAAGAAGTCGAGCGCGCGATCGCCCTCGGCGTCGATTACCTCGTCGTGCATCCCGGCAGCGCGCGGGGTTGTCCCGAAGCAGACGCCCTTGAGATTTGCGCGCTTAGTTTGCAGGTGGCGTGCAAAGGATTGCGCTTTGGCAAGCTCCGGATTTTGCTTGAGAACACCGCCGGCCAGGGCGAGTGCATCGGCCACCGCTTCGAACATTTGCGCGCGATCATGGATCGATGTCCGAAGTTGCCTTTGGGTGTTTGTGTGGACACCGCGCACTCATTCACAGCCGGCTATAACATTCGCGAAGAAGAAGGTTTGGAAGCCACCGTTTCGATTATCAAAAAGACGGTTGGTTTAAGAAATGTGCGCGCTGTTCACTTCAACGATTCGAAAGCGCCATACAATTCCCGCGTCGATCGGCATTGGCACATCGGCGAAGGGCACATCGGCCGCGACGCACTGCGACGCTTTGCGCAGCATCCCAAATTGGCCCACTGCGCTTTTATTCTCGAAACGCCTTACGACGATCCGCGGGCGGATTTGAAGAATCTTGAGATGCTGAGATCGTTCGTGGAACCGTCGCTTTTGACGTAGGTACGTTTTGTAGTTACACTCGGGATGTGGATGTGGTTTTTCGATGGCTTGAACAAAAGCGACAGGCGAACATTCGAAAGCACGGAATCGATTTTGTTGATGCCAAGAAGATCTTCGCCACTGAGACGATCCATCGTTGACGATCGCTTTGAATACGCCGAACAAAGGTTTGTCACGTTTGGTCTATTAAAAGGGCGGGTCATTGCTGTAGCTCATACGGAGAACGACTTGTTTATTCAGATTATTTCGGCAAGGAGGGCAACAATAAGTG
>CBFHBI010000225.1:0-5509 GCA_965653755.1 uncultured Blastocatellia bacterium | reverse complement strand
CCGGTCCCACGGTCGTCGATGAAATTGCCCACACCGCTTTCTTCGTCGGCCTCATGTTGGCAATGCCGGAGGAGTATGGCGATATCACGCAGCGTCTGAATTTCGACGAGGCCAAATCCAATTTCTTTGCCGCCGCTCGTTATGATTTGCACGCGCAATTGACTTGGCTCGACGGCAAAAGTTCGTCCGCCGCTTCTTTGATTCGCGATCATCTTCTGCCACTCGCCCGGCAGGGGTTGCAGTCGGTGAAAGTAGATCGCGGCGACATCGATAAATACCTCGGCATCATCGACGAGCGCGTCAGAACTCGGCAGACGGGCGCGCGCTGGACGCTGAACTCACTCGCGTCGCTCGAGACCCTCGAACCAAAGGACTTGCGTTATCGTGAAATCGCGGCGCGCATGTTGCAAGAGCAAAAGGAGGGAAGACCCGTGCACGAATGGCAAATCATGCAGCCGCTCGAAAATCTCGATTGGACTTCGAGCTATCAAACTGTGGGCCAATTTATGTCAACCGACCTCTTCACCGTGCGCGCCGACGACCTGGTCGATCTCGCTGCCAGCGTTATGGACTGGCGTCATGTGCGCCACGTGCCCGTCGAAGACGACGATGGCCACCTGGTCGGCTTAGTCACGCATCGCGCGCTGCTGCACCTGCTAAGTCGCGGACCTCAATCGCAAGCTGAAAAACCGATAACAGTCCGCGACGTGATGAAGACCGATCCGTTAACCGTTTCGTCCTCAACGCCGACGCTGGAAGCCTTGGATTTTATGCAAAGCAAACACGTCGGCTGCCTGCCGGTGGTTGACGACGGACAACTCGTCGGCATTCTTACGTCGTTCGATTTTCTGGCGGGCGCGGCGAGACTGTTCCGAGAACATTTGAAAAGCTCAACATCACTGCCAACCCGAGCCAAAGCCGCATCTCACTGCGGCTGAAACTAGCGATCGTTTTTGACCTCGCAAATTGCGATATCAAGGGAACGCCTTTCCGGAGCGCGGGCATCCCTGCCCGCATGAGCGCGAAGCGCGAACCTTTATCGAGCACGCCGCAAGCTTGGCGGGCAAGGATGCCCGCGCTCCAAATCTCGTCACTTTGTTCCCGCTGCTGGTGTCTCACGCGTCTTCGGATGACATTCGACGCATTGGAACATCGAGATGTCGCCGAGATTTATCGGGTGGACGAAACGCTTATTGGGTTGATGGCAGAAGTCGCACTTGTGTTCGTCGGCCAAAGCGCCGAGATCGACCGGGTGCACGAAGGGCCCGGTCTTCACATTCTTTTCCGGTGGCGCGGCTGAGTCGTAGATCATCGTGTGACAGACATTGCAGTTGTTGCTGATCGGCTTTCCTTCTTTGCTCACGTGCTCGCCGTCATGACAGCGGAAGCAACCCGCAAAATAAAGATGGCCGATGTTGTTCGGGTGCGTCTGCCAATCGGTCTTCATCTCCGGAAAAAAATAAGTCTGATAAATCCTCTGGACTTCCGAGACCGCCGTGTCGATCGATTGTCGCTTCTGCGCGTAAGCGTCCGCGTAGTTCTGGCGGTAGAAGTCGTTGAGTGACGCAGCGATCGCGTTGACCGCTTCGGGCGTCGTGTTGTAGGGCCGGGTGAGAACTTCGACGGACTGCTTCTTCAAATAAGGCAGTGATGGATCTAATCGGCCGGCGTCGAAACCCTGATCGACAGCGACATCCGGCGGCAGGTACACATGCGCCGGACGATTGTGACAATCGACACAGTCCATGCGGCGGCGATTGCCGTTGGCAACCTGGTCCGGCGTCAGCGGTCGATTACGATCGAAATACTCGGTAACGTGTCCCTCTTTGTCTTTAATCTGGACCCACGGTATCACCTGCCGTTGCTCATCAATCGAAATGTAGGTGACTTCGTTCGCGATGTTCATGTGCCAGTGAATTCCCTTCACCAGCCCGGCCGCAGGGCTGCCGCCTCCGACATTTATCAACATGCGCCGCGTGCGCAGTGTGTTCTGTTCGTCATAGCCGTAACGATCGAAGACCTTCATCATCGAGCCGAAGAATTTCTCCGGCCAATGACACTGCTCGCAGGTGTCCTGCGCCGGGCGCAAATTGTGAACGGGCGTCGTGATGGGCCGCGAATATTTGTTGAACGTGACTGAGTACAACTGATACGCGCCGGAAATTTTCGAGCGCACGTACCAACTCGCGCCGGGGCCCACGTGACAACCGACGCATCCGACGCGCGCGTGCGCGCCCGCTTGATAGGCAGTGAACTCTGGTTTCATCACCGTGTGGCACGTTTCGCCGCAGAAGTTCACTGACTCGGTGTATTCATAGCCACGATAGCTGCCGAAAGCACTGGCCGACACAAACAGGAAAGTGATCAGCAGAAAGACAAAGAATGCTTTTCGCGATCTTGGGTCATTCAGATCGAGCGTCGGATAAGCGGCGTGCTCACCAGGGGCTGCGCGATGACGCCGGCGCCGCTCGATGATCCGGCCGGCGACCACCACCACCAATCCGAACATAAAGACCGATGGCAGGATGATGTAAGTGAGAATTCCGATGTAAGGATTTTCGACCGAAGAAGTAATCTCAATCAGAAACAAAAGCAAGATGCTGACGAGACTGGCGATCGCAATCGCGCCGCCAACCATGCTGATGTAATTGCGGAAGAGACTTGGTGATTGGGGTGAAAGTGGCTCGACTTCGCCGGGTGTGGAGGGGGGCCGGCTCAGGTGAATCGAATATTTGTCCATTGATAGATTCTGGACACTAGCCGACGCGTTCTAGCAGGCCTACCAGCGGCACTCCCGAGGCACCGGGCACCTCTGACATGCGGGTCAGTTCCATGTTGTACTTAGCAAGTATTTCCAGCACACGATCCTCTGGCACACCTGTTTGACGCGCAACAGCACTCGTGGTGCGCCAGGTATACTTCGGACTATCGAGCGCCATAAAGACCTTGACTTCATCTGGGTCTGTTATTACATCTTTCCATTTCATCTGTTACTCCCTTTATGGTTTCAACGACTCCGGCTTCACGCGTTCGTAAATAATATCCTCGATTTGATCGCGCAACGCGGAGGGTTCGATTTGTGGCGCCAAATGTTCTTCTTTGCCATACAGTAAGTTTCGCGGATTAACGAATGTTAGAACGGTGACGATCAATACGACTGCCGCGAACACAACTATCATTGCCAGAAAACCGTACCACTTGTAATTCTGTTCAAAACTCGCCGCAGTCAAAACGATGGCGAGGGTAGATTCGATAATCAGCAATGCCAAAACATAAAAACCTAACGGTGTTTGAATTTGAGCAAGGGTCTTTAGCCGATCTCCCTTCTTTGAGCGTGGGGGCATACGAACAATATTGTCGCTATCGGATTTGAAGTCAAGGACTTCGCGGCGGGTCAGTGGTGGCGACGCTGTTACGATTCTTTGCCGCCATACGTTGTCGCTGCTGAATCTCTTCGAACGCCAATTCGTGTTCTTCCCGATAAAGCTCTTCGGACATTCGTCCGTCGATGAACGCGAAGTTTACCGGATAAACGTCTGGATCGAAAATCACGTGATAGAAGTGCCAGACGATAATCGCCAGGGTTGCCAGCACGGCTTCGTAGAAGTGAATAGCCAAAGCAATATCGATCCACCAGCGCGCCAGGAAACTGAAGAGACTAATCTTGAACCAAATCATCAGCCCCGTGAGGCCCATGATGAACGTGCCCCAAATCACGGCCCAGTATTCTGCCTTCTCGGCATAACCAAACCGCGCAATCTTCGGCTTCACGCGCTTGATGCCGAGGTAATAGCTGAAGTTGGCAATTACATCGCGGACGTCCTTGAGTTTCGGCAGCATGTCCCTTACCCATCGCCGGCCGTCTTTTGAAAAAGCCAGATACAGCAAGTGATAAGAGCCGACTACGAGCATGACCACGGCGGCTGAGCGATGCAGGACACGGCGCAGATATTCATTCGACCCTAACAACCAGGCGAGTAGTGAGTCCGGATATTGCAGGGCGAAGCCGCTCAGCACAAGCACGATGAAGCTGGTCAACAAGAGCCAATGCTGGATTCGTTGATTTGCCGTGAGACGCGCAATACTGCGGGGCTCTCTTCGTTTGGCGATCACCTTCTTGCGCCAGATGAGCAGGTTATGTCCCAGCATGCCGCCAATTGTCAGAAAGATGAGCGGCAAGTAAATCCAGCGCACGATGCGTGTGCCGCGCGCGCCCATGTCACGCGCCGAAACATTCGCCACCAACTCGGACGCAAAATGGATTTTGCCTTTGGTGAAGTTTTCACTCGCGCCGACGTGACACTGACCGCACGTCTGCTGCAGATTTGCGGCGTTAACCATCGAACGCGGATCCGCCGAAGGCAAAATGTTGTGCACGCCGTGACAGCTCGCACAGTTTGCCACCACTTTCGATCCCAGCTGCGATGCCAATCCGTGATAACTGTCCTTATAGCTGCTGACGCGTCCGCTGGCGACGCCGAACTCTTTGGTCAGCGTCACGCCTTCATGACACTTCGCACAGCTCTCAGTTCCGACCGCCGGCAGAATCGTTTCTTTCGTTCCTTCAAACGGTTGGACGATGTTATGAATGCCATGACAGTCCGTGCAGACCGGCGTACGCGAGACACCGCGCGCCAGCGCTTGGCCGTGAATGCTCTGCATGAATTCACGCGATTCCGTCGCGTGGCATTTGCCGCAGGTGTTCGGGATGTTCACGCGAGCAATCGTCGATTGCTGATTTGACGCCGGCGCGATGTCATGACTGTTATGACAATCAGTGCAGACAGCCGCGCTCATGTTGCCGCGCGCGATTGCTTTGGCATGCACACTCTCGCGATAAGCCAGAATCGGTTGATTGCTGATGCCGCTGCCCTGCATCACGGTCTTGTCGCCATGACACCGGCCGCAAGTCTCGGCGATGTTCGCGCGATTGATTGTTGACTTGGGATCGCTCGGCGGCAGGATCGTGGTCATGTCCCCATTCTTCGTATGGCAATCGAGACACGCTGCAGCCTTTGCGCCATTCTGCTTAGCTTGGGCGTGGAAGCTGTGGTCGTAACCGTTGTGTGGCTGAGTGTGAAAGAGCGATCCGGCCAGATACGGAAGTTGTTTCCCGGGCCCGTGGCATCCCTGACACTGAAGTTCGGGAGGACGCGCCGGCAGTATCGAGTTTGGTCCACCGATGACGCTGCCGGCGTTGGGCCGAACTGCCGTTGACAAGTTTGACGGCGCGGTGTTTTGGGCGTGGGCCGCCTCGAATAAAGCGAGCGTAATCGCTGCACACGAGAGTGCTACGATTAGGGTAATCAAGAGAGCAACACGACGCCACACGGTTCGCCTCTTTTCCGGGAGGGCTTCAATAGTGAAGCTTAGACCTGCCAGCGCTTTTGCCGCGGTGATACGCGTCACAACTTGCCGTGGGAGAAGCCCGCCCGGGCGGGGGGGCCCGGCGCGCCTGCGGTAGTACCGCGCGCCCAAACACAACCCGGGAGCGGCCCCCCAAACCCGC
>CBFHBI010000224.1:0-5524 GCA_965653755.1 uncultured Blastocatellia bacterium | reverse complement strand
ATCTTCCAAAGAGGTTGCCGTCGAACCTAGCTCGTCGGGCACGGCTGTGCGGGTGAGATTTATTCCGATGCCTACGACGGCCGCAGGACCAATTGGACTCTCTACAGTTTCTGAGAGAATGCCGCACAGTTTCTTTTCATCCACATAAATATCATTGGGCCATTTGATGTCGGCGCGAATGCTGCAGGATTTGAATAAAGCGTCCACCACCGCGAGGGCAGCCATGAAAGTAAGCAGCGGCCACAACGTCATGGGTAACTGTGGCCGCAAGATGATCGAGAGGTACAAACCTGCGTCTTTGGGCGAGTGCCATTTCCGCTCTAACCTGCCGCGCCCTGCAGTTTGCTCGCGCGCCAGGACGCAAAGCCCTTCGGCGGCGCCTGCTTTCGCCTGTCGCAAAGCTTCCAGATTAGTTGAATCAATTAAATCAAACCGCAGGACAGTCGGTTGAAAGGTTGTCTCCATCGGTCAGTTTCATGATAAGTATTAACCACGAAGACTCAAAGGACACAAAGCGCTTGAAGATTTTTCAGCCGTTGCCGGACGAGATCGAACACTTAGCCAAGCAGACGTCGATGCTGCTATCAAAGTGCATCGTGCTTTGGGCCCAGGCTTGCTTGAGTCAGTTTACGAGACCTGCCTCGCTCACGAGTTAAGGCGCCGCGGAATCGAGGTCGCGACACAGGTTTGTATTCCTATCGTTTATGAGGAACTTCGACTAGAATCTGGACTACGACTCGACTTGTTGCTCAATAGACAGCTTGTCGTGGAAGTGAAAGCCGTTGAGCAAATGAACCGACTATTTAAGGCTCAGGTACTTACGTATCTGAAGCTTCTGAACCTACGTTTGGCATTACTGATCAATTTCAATGTGACACTGCTCCGCGACGGGATCGAGCGCGTGATTCGTTGAGGCATGTAGGCACGCGAATACTGCCTTTTCTGAATTCGCTACGTGTTCTTAGTGTCTTTGTGGTTAATCCTCAGCCCAGAAACCCACGGAACTTCGCCGAGTTCAATTCATATCCCGGAAACACCGTCTTCAAATTCGTGGCGCCAAGGTGCTTCTGCGCAATCTCGCCGAAGACGTTCCGAAAATCGGTAGTCAACGCGAGGTCGCGGCCTTCGTACAATTGATCGTTCTTCATCCCCGGCCAGTCGCCGTAAACCTTTCCGCCGCGGACCGTGTTGCCGAGGACGAACATCGCGTTCGCGTGTCCGTGGTCTGTGCCGCGATTGCCGTTCTCTTTCGCGGTGCGGCCGAACTCAGACATCGTGAGAATCACGACGTCATCCATGCGTTGGCCCAGATCGGTGTAGAGCGCCGCGATTGACTGGCTGAACTGTCGCAGCAGATTGCTGAGTTGTCCCTGCTGGTTGCCTTCGTTGACGTGCGTGTCCCAGCCGCCGATATCCGTGAATGCGACTTCGAGACCGACCCCGGCTTTGATCAACTGCGCGATCTGCCGAAGCGAATTTCCAAACGGTGTGTTGGGATAGGCCGCGCCGTTCTCAGGTTTGTACTGTCCTGGATTTACCTGCTTCAAATAATTGATCGCTTCAAACGTTTCCGTGCCGGTTCCATGCAAAGCGTCCTTGACGAACTTGTCGTCGTACATCGCTTCGAAGCCACCTTGCACCGCGGCCGAGCTTTGACCGGCGCGAATTCCAAAGTCGGCAAGATTCGACATCGCCAGCGTGCCGGCCTTGCCTTGCATCGCGCGCGGCATGTTCTGCGTCATCGAGACGGCGCGGAAGAGAGATTTCTGCGGGTCGGCCTTCGATTGCAAATAACGATTCAGCCAACCATCCTGAGTTGACTTGACGCCGGGCGTGCCCGATTCCATGTAATCCTGCGCATCGAAGTGCGAACGCGTGTTATCAGGCGAGCCCGAAGCATGCACAATCGCCAGCCGCTTCGAATCCCACAGCGGTTTGAACGCCGCGAGCGCCGGATGCAAACCAAAGAAGCCGTCGAGATTGAGCGCGGCTTCCGCGCCACCGTCAGGTTTGGGAATCGCAATGTTCGGCCGCAGATCGTAATAACTATGCTCGCCATAGGGCACGACCACGTTCAGCCCGTCAACCGCGCCGCGTTGAAAAATCGCGATGAACGTTTTTCGTCGCCCGGTGGTGTTTATCGTCTGAGCCAAAGTCCGCTTCAGAAAGGACGGCGCTGAAGCCACCACGCCAAAAGAAGCCAACGCGATGCTGCCTGATTTAATGAAGTATCTTCTGTTCATTGCTCGTTACCTCGCAGTTTCGAGTTTGTAGTTTTGAGTTTCGAGTTCGACTTAACACGAAACTCGAAACCCGTAACTCGAAACCTAATTACTGCCTTTGAAATTCCGGCGAACCCAAAATCAATCCTGCGAGTTTCACCACCGGATTATCGATGTTCGGCGCCGGCGCATTCACTCGCGCTAACTGCTGTTGCTGGGGTGGCTGCTGCTGTGGCGCTGCTTGTTGCCCTTGTTGTTGCCCGCCGAAGCCAGGGCCCAGTATGCCGCGCTGAAATCCTTCTTCGAAAGGATTCGCGGGCGCCGAATTCGAAGCGACCTGTGCGCGCGGCGTTGGCGGCAGTGTTATTTGATCACTCAATTGCTTGAGCAAGGTCTCGCGCGTCTTTGCGGAAATCTCGCCACCAACAATCACGCTGACCAGTCGATCGAGCAGCTTCGCTTTATCGATCGATGTTCCCGGTTTTGTGTCAGTCATCAACCTTGAAAGATCGGCGCGCGTCCCCGGAATGCGGTTACTTACCAGCGCCAGCGCAAAGTTCATGCGCTCGAGCAGCGCGCCGGTGTTCACCCAATTGTCCGCCACGTCCGAATACCCATTCGGCGTTTGGAACCCGTAGAGCGGCTGGCCCATGCGCTGAATCCATTGATGAAACTGTGGGCCGCCGTTGGTGTCGGCGCCAATCGTGCGCACGGCGCTGATGGCGAGTTCGAATGGCCGCTTCACCTTCGCGCGAAAAGCATCCTGCGAATTGAATTCAGGCGAATAAAAGATCGCGCGCAGGACTTCGCGAATGTCGCCGTCACTCTTCAGAAATGTCTGGGCGACGCGATCGACCAACGCCGGCGGCGGCTCGTCTGAAACAAAGCGCCGCACCAGCTTGGTGGCGATGAACTTCGCGGTCGAAGGATGATGCGCGAGAATGTCGAGCACCATCAAGCCGTCGTTCATGCCCCCGACAGCCGGAATCTTGTTGCCCAGCACAATTTTCTCACCGTTATCGTGAACTCCCGGGCGGAAGATGAAGGTGCCGGCTTTGGTTTTCGCTATTTCCGCCATTGGGCCATTCATGACAGCCTGTGCCGCAGCACCGGCGCCGCGCGGAGCAATGATGGTCCAACCGGTGAAGCAGCGCGCGACCTCCTGCACGTCCTTCTGCGTGTAACCTCCATCGACACCGAGCGTATGCAACTCCATCAACTCGCGTGCGTAATTTTCGTTGATGCCGCGGCGTTGCTGTTGCTGCTGCGGGCGCTGTTGCTGCTGTGCCGGTCGCTGTTGCATCAACTGCGCCAATGGACCACGCGCGTTTGGACGTTGTTGCGGAGGCTGCGCGTTCGGACTCACGCTTTGCACGTTGTCGAGATAGAAAAGCATCGCCGGACTTTCAGCTTCCGCTAACAACAGATCGTAAAACTTGCCCAGCGTGTGCGGCCGACTCGTGTCGCGATCGTAAGAAGTCAAAAGCCAACGGTCTGCGCCTTTGCCGGCGAACACATTGAAATGGTTCGTCCAGAAATCGACCATCACTTCCTGTAACTGGCGCTCGCTGTAAACCGCGCGGAGGATGCGCGACATTTGCAGTTCGCCAGTCAGAAATTGCGCCGGCCGCAAGTTGTTTTCCTTGTAGTACTCCATCACTGCCTGACGATACTGCGGATTGTTCATCGGGTTCTGATCCGCGGCAGCAGTCGTAGCCGGTTTCGGATTCGCGGGATCAGATGGAACCATCGCGTCGGATGCCTTCATGGCATCCTTGTCGGCTGCTTTAGCACCGCCCTTAACGCGATTGTCGCGCGCGGCGGCTAGATCCGCCGGCAGGGCGTCTCGTTTTTGAAGCTGTTTCAGAAGCTGACCAGGTTGCGGATATCTCTCGTAAAGTTCCGCCGTGCTCATGCGCAGCGTCTCGAGGTTCTGCAGCCTGGCTTCCGAACTCGAATCGTCGATCTTGTCCGGATTGAGCTGTTGCTCGATATATTTATCGACGCCCATCGCTTTTACGCGCTCGACGTCGCCCGGCCGTGCGCCAAAGCCGAGCCGATTGAGCACGTGCAGGATTCGCTGATCCTCGGACAGCTTTGCGCTGGTCTTCTTGGCTGCGACCTGCATCGTCTGGCCGCTCGTAAGCGTTGCCAGCGTGGTTGCGGCCAATGCAAACATCGTCAGCGCCGCCATCATGCTGCGCAATCCCGATCGGCGATTCCAGAAACTCTTTGTCATGGCTATTACCTCAGTAGCTTATCGATTCTACGGTCAACGTTGGTTTAGACGCACTTTGATGCCGACCGGTCGAAAAAAGCTGCGCGATTATTGCCCCAAACCTGCGCTCATCATTATTACCAGGCTGGCAATCGAATTTTGGCACAAGTTCAGACCACCGGGCCACTTGGCTCGTCTAAATTGTTAGCGTCGGGAAGAAACTGGGCAAAGGGACTTCTCCGATGATTGTCCTAACAAGGGGAGGGTGCTGCATTGGCAAGAATGCAGCACCCGTTTTTTCGTCAGTTGAATTCGGGATTGTTTAATTGATCGTTCCGTAGCTATCGAGTCGTCAAAAATACAACAGAGAAGCTTTAGTGCCCGCGCGTTGGTTATTTTATGGCGGTGATTGTTGTGTGCTGCTATCCGTCCGCGGGGGACGCGGTAATGGCCGCGGATAGCTGACTGGACTGCGATTTCCGTCCTTGTCGATTGCGCGCACGCCAAAAAAGTAGTTGTCCTTGGACATGCCTTTCATCGCAAAGGTCAAGACGTTACCGACCGGTTGTGAATGCGTCCAGGTAGCTTCGGTCGTGTCGCGCCAGACGATTTCGTAACCCGCCAGGTCCGGTTCTTTGTTCGCGTCCCACTTGATGGGCGTGTCGTTAGACAGACTCGTGGGAAAGGTCACCGTCTTTGGTCGCGCCGGCGCCAAGGCCAATGCCGCCAGAGACGCCGCATTCACGCGCGCCACGTCGGCGATGTAATTGAAATCGTCGAACTGCGGCAAGTCGCCGTATTGCACGCCGTCCTGCACGCGCACGTTCTGATGTTGGTGACGATAGTCTTCATTCGGCTCGGTGAAACGCACTGCCGCGTACGAGGAACGGTTGATGGTCGCCGCCGCGGCCATAACGGTCGCGTCGATAAATCATCCAAACCTTCATCGAAGTGACGTAACGCTCACCGACCTCTTTGATGAATCGCGCGAGCTGTCGCGATTGTGAATCGTTTTCGCCGCCGACGCTCCGTCGCGTCATCGCTTCCGGTTGAGTTTGATTCGAGGGAACGCCGTCGGAAAAAA